>JAGGTD010000032.1 GCA_021163925.1 Nitrososphaerota archaeon | reverse complement strand
CGTGCGAGGGGTGGACGGGGTTTGCCCCGGAAAAGGGATGTTCCTGTATCTTCCTTAGCTGCGAAGCGTCCCAGGGCACCTTTTTCCCTTCTATCTCGGTTACAAAAGGTTTCATATCTCGCAGGGATAGTATTTAAATAAAAAGTTTTTATATTAAAACTCTGACTCTTCTAATTTTAGGGAATAAGTCCACGGAACACGAAATTCTTCACATCGAATCTCAGCCCGAAGAAGCTCTTCGGGGTATTGAAGGAGGTTGGCACGGACATGGAAGGTCAAAACTAAGAGATCTTCATGATGTATAAGCAGCGCGGGAGTGTCGAGAATCAGATCCCGAAGAAAGTGGCTGAACTCGATAAACAACAGGGGTTTGATGTATTCCCTAAAGTGATGCGGAGTTAAGGTTTATATATAGAAAGGGGTATAATCAAATAGAGAATAATCAAATAGAGAAGCGATGGCCATGAAAAGGCACTTGGCAATAGTTCTTGCTTTGTGCATAGTGTAGCATCTTTAGCAGTGATTCCAATAAGTGCTCAGACCACGAACACCCCGGGCGGTTGCATAGAAGTCTTTAAGGGCCCTCTTGGAAGAAAAGTTGTGGTGTGCTATGAAACCACTGTGAAAGTTGATCATCCTTTAAACGCAACGCCGGGAGAGGAGACGGATTGGGTAATCTCTATGAGAGAAGGAACTTCAAAATTACGTATTTACTTCCCTTTGCTTGGGATACGAAAGATCAAAGACAAGACCGATTGGAGATAAAATTGACTTGTGTACACCACCAACACCTATTGGAACCCTCTGTGCAAAAGGAACAATCGGTATATCCACCCATCTTATATCCACCCATCTTATTATCTCGGGACCCGGAACATTAAGTGGGAGTATCATAGACTGGGAGCGTGAGGGTTCAGAATCATTTAAGGTGGATGTAAGTCCTAGTGCAACAGAAGGAGAAAATGTGACTGTCAGAGGAGGAAATTTTGATTACTTCGTAAACCTCGATATGAGCGGGCCTTTTGGATCAATAGGTGTGGAGAAG
>JAGGTD010000069.1 GCA_021163925.1 Nitrososphaerota archaeon | reverse complement strand
CATCATTATCTTCAATATACACCGTTTTAATTTTCATATTCACCACCTTATTTATTAAATAAGGATTAAATAAAGATTATGCAAAAGCGGTTAACGGTAATTGCATAGTAGTATTAGTAATAGCCTTAACCTTAGGCTTAATGGCAAATTGTTCCAAGTTAAAGTCTTCTTCATATTTTTCTTCATACTTTGGATTCTGGAATCTATGTTCTAAGGCTTTTGCGAGGTCGATGCCTATGTCATGGCTTAATGCTTTTAATGGTTTTTCAATGAACCTTTTTAGTAGTTTGAACTTATCTTTGAGATATGCTTTATCTTGCTTGCTTAATTCTTCACCATAACGGTTTATCTTTTCGTATATTTCTTTTGTTTTGTAAAATGTTTCTTCGTCAAACGGTATTTGTGTTGTTCTGAAGCTTATTGCCAAAAGTACCGCCGAAAACAGCACATGGTTATCAATGTCCTTTGGTGAGTCTGGGATTCTAACTTCAATGGCGTAGTCTTTAATGTGGACACATGTGTATTTGTCAATGAAGTCATTTTTGTAATCGTTGTATTCGTGGGGATAGACCTTGTATTCATCACGGCAATATGTATTATTAGAACAAAACATATAGCTGAGTAAATCACTAAAGAATAGTATATTTGAAGCAATAGTAACATCATGGTTGAGCCATGACTTATCGCCATTGTCCCAGCTTATGTTTATATGTCCACCACATTTATCTACAATTCTTATGTTTTCTTTACCAATTTCTGAAACAATTGCTTTTATAGCTTCCCAGTAGTCCTTTAAGTTTTCAAACGGTTTTGTTACGAATTCCATGCCACAAGATTCATCGTAATAGTAGTTATCGAGATATTTGTCTATTTTGTCGATATCAATGTCATTGGCACTGAATTCGTCCTGATATGGGCAATAATTGGGGTTGAATACATACTGACAATCTTCACATCTTCCACAATCTGGGCAAAACACATCAGACCATATTCTGAATGCTTGACAAATCGCACAAATGTCTTCTGAATCTAAGTTTTCCCTGAGTTTTTTAGCCCTTTCTGGTGAAATCCATTCATTTTCCTCAGCAATTTCGATGATTCTTAGCTTTATTTCTTCGTCACAATTGTTGCAATAAAGTTTGTTTCTTTCACAATCATCGCATACAGGACAATTGTCGCAAACCCTGCAGTATCCACAGTCATCGCAATTGCGTCCTTGTATTGTTGTTTCTATCTCTGTTCCTATTTTATACTGTAATTTATGTTTTATTAAAATAGGTTGTTTTTCAGATTCTTTTATTGCATTTTCTATTATCTGGTCCACAACTTCATCCAGCTTCATGTTCTATCTTATGTTACAAATACTATATAAATCTTGTGGCATTAATTGTACTTACACTTGTGTAATTTCATGCACAAATTTTTATGCATGAAATTTCATGCACAAA
>JAGGTD010000018.1 GCA_021163925.1 Nitrososphaerota archaeon | reverse complement strand
AGGCTCTGGGACCGATAGGAATGGTCAGGTTCATCCAGAGTTTTGATTTGGGGAAAGGGGATTACACAAAGGAACGCTTTCAATGGTTAGAACAGGACATGGATGAAATCATTGACGAAATCGAGAGGAAGAGGACAAGGTCAAAGGGGAGTGAATGAACGGCTATTCGAGAGGATTTATAATGATGTGAAAGGCGTTTTAAGGGCTTTTTATAAGCCGAACGTTTTGGAAAGGGAAGAAATCAGAGCGATTGAAGAGAAGGATAACACGAGAATAAAGGGTTTTGAGGCGGTGTTTGAGTAGAGGGGTATTTCAAGTGGATGTGCAGGTCGAGTTTCATTTTTGCCTATTTATGAAACAGGCGTGTTTTTATATATATCATGCATATAGAATAATTGGTGAGAGAGATGAGTGAGCTAACAAAAGAAGGTTTAAAATTGTTGATCCCCCACTATTACAGAAGTGAAGAGGACCTTTTAGAGGAGGCGTTTAGGATTGTTATACGCAACAAACCGAAAATAAGGATTGAACTTGCGTTGGAACTTTACAAGAATAAAAAAGCCTCTTTGGCGAAGTCCGCGGAAATCGCAGGGCTTACAACGATTGAGTTCAAAGAGATCCTTGCGGATAGAGGAATAAAAAGGGAAATAGAAGGGGATGAGATACCGGAGATTGACAAGAAAATCAAAGAGGTATTTGGATGATTGTAGTTTCTGATAGCGATATTTTGAGCATGTTCGGGAAGGTTGGTGCGGTTCAGCATCTTAAGCGGCTATTTGAGGAGATTTATATTCCCCCGGCGGTGTATGAAGAACTCAGGAGAGCAAAAGAAATAGGTTTCGATTTTGTGGATGAATTGATTGAGAACGTCAGGATTATGAATTTAAACGAAGATGAGTATGCAGAGTTTGTTCGGCTTATGGAGGATGAGGACTACCTTCACAGTGGGGAACTGCAGGGAATAGTGTTATGTAAGCATAGAAACGGTGTGCTACTGACAAATGATAGAAGGGCAAAGAATTTCTGCAAGAGGAATAACATTGTGTATTTTGATATTAAAGGCGTTTTAAGGGCTTTTTACAAGACGAACGTTTTGGAGAGTGAAGAAATCAGGGATTTGGTTGAAGCGATTGAAGAGGAGGATAACACGAGAATAAAGGGTTTTGAGGCGGTGTTTGAGCAAGGGAGGGGTATTTTTAGTGGATGTGCAAGTTGAGTTTCATCTTTAGTTTTCTTCTTCAATTTTATATAAATTTACAATGCACTTATAATGCTCTGTAAAAGGATAGGGGACATTCAGGAGATTCATAGAGAATACGATGCCGACAAATAGAATCAGGTTCTTATACCATTGCTTCGGGCGCATCGAGGTTATGAGGTCTTTTAGCATTTTACACTTCATCAAACATTGCAATATAAATAGTTGTTGATAAATGTTAAAATTGGAAACGATGTTCGCCTGGGGTTTTGGCACTGCACTGTTATCACTCTTATCTGTTTATATAACATCAACTCGTATATTCTAACGGTGATGGATATGCAGATGTATTATGCGATTCAACTGCCAAAGCGAGTGGTCTTTGGTAGTGGGATAGTGGATAAGAT
>JAGGTD010000051.1 GCA_021163925.1 Nitrososphaerota archaeon | reverse complement strand
GATATTCCCCATGGATCTGATGCTAGAGTCCAAGGCTCCTCTATCTCCCCTCCCCAGAGCAGTGGATAATATGTGTCTAGGATGTCGGCGGCTAAGACGACTAGGTTTAGGATGAGCATCATCGATGCCAGGATCCATCCCACGAATAGGAAACCATCTGCTAACCCCGGATTTCTCTTCGATAGATAGATGGATCTAGCGAAGATCACTCCTATGATTATGAGGATTATCCCCGAGAATGGGTCTGGGAAGATGTTTGGGATATATGCGTCACCCACCTTCACTCCTAGCTGGATCTCCTCTCCACCGATCCATGGAAGCCACCACGCAACCGCCCCCTTATAGAATTGGATTGCGCCGTAGATTGGGTAGAGTATTGAGAGGATCGATGCGAGGATGTATGTTAAGCTATCTGCACGGCTCACCCTATCACCCCAATAATAGGTGGCCGAGGGTTACAATGAGTAGGTTTACGATGTATGCGAGTATCAGGCCATAGACGACCGTGAAGACCGTCCACTTCCATGATCTCGTCTCCTGCCTGATCGCTGCGATTGTGGCTATGCATGGAATATAGATTAAGATGAACGTCATATATCCATACATGTCGATGGGGTTGTAGAGGCTTGCGAGCCTTGAGGCTATCTCCTCCTCGCCCGCTCCATAGAGCATGGCCGAAGCTCCTAAGACGATCTCCTTCGCCACGAATCCGAAGATCATGGCGACCACGAATCTCCAATCCCAGTTAAGCGGCGTGAAGATTGGGGCCAAGGATCTGCCGAGCGCCGCTACCAAGCTCCTCTCAGGATCTGTTGTGAAGGTGAGAGTCTCAGCATCGGTCGCGGTCAAAACTCCTATGATCAGTAAACCGATTAGGATTATTCCTAAAGCTTTCCTCAGATACATGGATCCCCTATCCCACATCCTGACCGCCGCTACCTTGAAGGATGGCTTCTGATAGGCTGGAAGCTCTAGGACGAACGGCGAAACTCTCCCTCTAAAGAACGTCTTCCGCAATATGATGGCGACCATGAAGGCCAGGACCACCCCGAGGGCGTAGAGCGAGAACAATATGTCTCCGGCATAGGCTCCATAGAAGGCTGAGGCTATCGCTGAGAAGAATATCAGTCTGGCCCCGCAGAGCATTAGCGGGTTTGTGAGTATGGCGACCAGCCTATCGCTTTCCTCCGGAATTATCCTCGTGGCATAGACCGCTGGGACGTTGCATCCAAAACCCATTATCATCGGGATTATACTACGACCCGATAAGCCGACCTTCCTCATCGCCTTCTCCATCACGAAGGCAGCTCTGGCCATGTATCCGGAGTCCTCTAGGAGGGCTAGGATGAAGTATAGGAGCATGATTAGGGGGACGAAGCTGAGCACCGTCCCGATTCCCTGAATTATCCCATATTCTCCGAAGAATAGGTAGTCTATGAAGGGGTGGCCTGTGATGCCTGTCAATGCCTCGCCGAGAGCGGCGAACCCGTCTCCGAGGATGTCGCAGAATGGAGCCGATCCGATGAAGGCCATCTGGAACCACCACCAGAGGATGACGAAGAAGATCGGTATGCCGAGATACTTGTCTAGGAGGACGTGATCTAGAAGATCTGATGCCGTCAACCTCTTCAGTTCCCCGACGGCTCTCGAGACTATATCCTTTATCACGGCGTATCTTGCATCCGCTATAACCACCTCGGGGTCTCCGAGTTCCCTGCTCATCTCCTCCCTAAGCTTTGCTCCTCTCTCGATGATCTCTTCTCCGCCCTCGATCTCCGACAACTTCTTAATCACATCCTCATCTCCCTCAAGCAATTTTATCGCAACCCATCTTGGATTGAGTAGCTGGACGATCT
>JAGGTD010000007.1 GCA_021163925.1 Nitrososphaerota archaeon | reverse complement strand
AAGATTTGTTAAATGCTTTTCTAGGGGATTGTTGAGGGATGTTCGAGATCTTAGCAGGAGATCTACTCGGAAGAATTGGGAGGCTTAGGGTCAAGGATAAGGTCGCTGAGACGCCTCTATTCCTCCCCGTAATAAACCCCGTAACCCAATCAATCTCGGCTAGGTGGATGAAGGAGAACTTGAGGGCTGAGGCCGTGATAACAAACGCATACATAATCTTCAAGAGGCTTAGGGAGAGGGCGTTGGAGGAGGGAGTCCATAAGATATTGGACTTCGATGGGATCATAATGACCGACAGCGGCGGATACCAAGTCTTGGAGTATGGCGATGTCGAGGCAGGACCCGAGGAGATAGCCTTATTCGAGGAGGAGATTGGAACGGACATCGCGGTTCCACTCGACATACCGACTGGGATCTGTGGGAGGGAGAGGGCTGAGGAGACGGTTGAGAAGACTCTGAAGAACGTCGAGATAACCTTAAACATCCTGAGGGAGAGGGGCATTAGGAGAGCTCTCTGGGCCGCTCCAATCCAAGGAGGAACCCACCTAGACTTACTCCAAAGATGCGCCGAGCTTGAGAAGGAGATGGATTTCGACCTCTATGCCCTTGGTAGTCCGACGCCCTTAATGGAGGGCTATAGGTTTGAGAAGCTCTTCGAGATGATTTACACGGTTAGGAGGGTTATCGGGTTTGGGAGACCATTACATCTATTCGGGGCAGGCCATCCCATGATCTTCCCATTCATAGTCGCATTGGGAGTGGATATGTTCGACTCAGCGAGCTACTACCTCTACGCAAAGGATGAGAGATACATAACCTCGACCGGAACCCTCAGAATAGATAGGATCGACTATTTTCCATGTAGTTGTCCGATCTGCTCGAATACGACCCCGGACGAGCTTAGGGAGCTCGAGAGGGAGGAGAGAGTTCAACTGATCGCCACCCATAACCTCTACGCGTGTTTTAGGGAGATTCAAGAGATCAAGCAGGCGATTAGGGATGGTAGGTTGATGGAGTTACTTGAGATTAGGGCTAGGAGTCATCCAAGACTCTATCAAGCATTTAGGTGGATGATGGAGAATGAGGAGTTGTTGAAGCTCATGGAGGATCACACACCCCTATCGAGTAGACGTGGGATAAACCTATTCGATGAGCTCAGCTTGAGGAGGCCGAGGATTAGGAGGGCTAGGAGGAGGCTTATGGAGAGATACTTCAAGCAGTCAGGTCATGAGGAAAGTCTAGTCCTGATACCGTTCAATAGGAGGATGAGCTTTGAGAAGATTAAGAGGATTGTTGGAGAGGAGGTGTTCGAGGTCGCCTACTATGGAACCCCCTATGGCCTCGTCCCAGACCAGCTCAGATACACCTATCCATTCTCCCAGACAAACTATCCGAGGAAGTTGATCGAGGAGGTGTCCGAGGACTTAGTCAAGCTCATGATCGAGCAGATTAGGGCGGGAGGCTATAAGAGAATCCACATAATCGGCTCTAGATCGAGGTATCTGAGAGAACTTGCCTCAAAGCTCCACAAGTCCCTCCATGAGTCGGGGATAAGCTCGAACTTAATCGATCAAGATTGACATCTCGTCTTAGGAAAGATATATCCGTCACGAGATCCTTATCGAGCGGGATGAGCGAGGAGAAGAAGAAGGAGGATAAAGAGATCACAGGTCTGGTCTTCGTCGCATGTATGTTCATCGGCGCGGGAATAGGCTTGCTCTTCGAGAGACCTGATGTGGGTGGGGCCATAGGGATGGGGGTGGGCTTCCTCTTAATGGGAGTTCTCAGGGTTAAGAGGGTCAGGCCATCTGTGGCGACTATAAACGTGCCGAGGAGCCTTGTAACAGTAAACTCACGCTCCTAAT
>JAGGTD010000057.1 GCA_021163925.1 Nitrososphaerota archaeon | reverse complement strand
CTAACACGTATTTCATGACTCGGACGAGGAGTCTTGATGGAAGCCTTACTCCCTTCCTCCCGTCTATCAAGGGCTTGATGTGGAACCGTTTAGCCAGCTTCATCACTCTCTCTTGCAACTCTTCGTCGAATACGGAGATCTCGACTCCATTCTCACCATCATATGAGCCATCGCCCAGCCATAAACCGAAGAACCATATTAAATCGGGGTCGAAATGCAGTGTTAATGGAAAGGCGCATTCGCTGTTCCTTGCAAGCAGTATCTTATCATCTCTCGTTATCGTCTGGCCCAACTTATCCCGAAACTCCGTCAAATCCACTTTTGTAAGTGAATGTGATGGGGGATAGGTTCTGGGAACCGCGATATAGTCGCCTCTCATCAGCTCCGAGACCTTAATCGGGACAATGTCCATGTCTCGCAATACGTAAAGCGAGTGATCGCCCGTGACCCTTATCCTCCTACCTGTATAGGTTGTTATCTCGAACCAATCGGATACCATGTGGGATACAAGGAATCTGGGCTTAGACCACGTTACCTTCCCATCTCTATTCAATGTGAGGATCTCTACGTCGGGCGAACATGGAACATACTCCTTTCCATCCCGCCATAATGCACCATTACGCGACTTCTCCATCTCATAGAACTCTCTCATGGTTAGCCGGGTTATCATGTCTCCGCGGCGGATGAATAGCTCAGCATCACCTGAGACCGTATCTCCATAGATCACTTCTATTCCTAGGGATTTGACCTTCTCGATCGTCTTCTTTAGGGCGTATCTGGCTATGGCTGCGGTGCTCTCCGCGACGGGTGGGCAGTAGAGTGGGAATTCGCTGAATCCGAAGACTCCGTAGGCCGCGTTTAAGAAGACCTTTAATGCTCTTTGAACTACTCCATACCATCTTCTCTGGGACTCCGCTAGATCGCTTCTCCCACTCATGGGCTTATACCATCTAACCCTAATATCCCTTAAGCATCCTATAACCTCGCTCTGAATCCCCCTCCTCTTCTTGCATATCCAGTGATCGGTTTCGGGGACGATGTTATCCATGCACTCTTCATGTGGGCATCTAACGGTCTCATAGCTTAGATTCCACTCCTTTAAGACAGATGGGTAGAGGGATGCGAAGTCTAGAACCGTTACGTCGAAGTGTACTCCGGGCTTCGGCTCGACCACTATCGCACCCCTATACTTCTTCCCCTCGATCACAGCCTTAGTGGATGTGACTCCCTTCTCCTCTATGAGTTCATCATGTCTGGGGATGAGGCATCCCCTCCTCCTATGCTCGTAGTAGAGGAGGCTCTTTATCCAACCCGACACCCCATGCCTACAAACATCCTCTATCGGCATCATACTTATCCTAGATAATACCACCAATAACTTCAGTAGGAGCTCGTCTTCAAAGGTCAATAACTCATGAACCAATAATGCATCTTGGAAACAGTATCTCGCGAGCTCGGTGCTTGACAGCTCACTGATAGGTTTCTCTATAGCCACTTTACCCTTTCCCAGAATCGCTTGGGCGACCGCCTCCAAGGTGTGCTCCCTATACCTATTATCGAATGCGTAGACCTGTATGCTCCTATTCATGAATAGTCTGTAGAGGTCTATGTGGATTCCATGTCTAAGCGATGCCCCCTCTCTCCCAAGGGTTATCGGTATCTGCTCCTTTGGAATCCTTAAAACCTCTCCCCGATGCCTCAGATAGGGCATGTCGAAGTCGTCTCCATTGAAGGTCGCTATGACCGGATAACTCCACATGATCTCAAACACCTTTCTAAGCATCTCAGCCTCATCGTCATAGACGATTATCTCGAAGTCTTCATCTCCCTTAGATTCCTCAAAGTTCTTCGTCTTAAGTAGGTGAACCTCCCTCCGACCATCGCTCCCAACCATCGAGACCGCTATGACCTTGTCCCTGGCCTTGCTCGGCGATGGAACTCTAGTCGCAACCGGGGATGAGACCTCGATGTCCAGGGATAGGTGCTTGAATCTAGGCTGA
>JAGGTD010000071.1 GCA_021163925.1 Nitrososphaerota archaeon | reverse complement strand
CTTTTACTGCCACCCGCTCGTGCTCCCCACGCCGCTGCCGTTTCCATACACCGTAGCGTTGTAAGTGCCATTAGCGGTTAAGTCGCTCACGTTGAAGTGCGCCGGCGGCAATTCAAACTCAGGCGTTGCATTGAACTCCAGGCTGTATCTGTATTCCTTTACCGTTCATTTATTACTTCTCGCAGTTTTGGTTCATCCCATCCCAAAAAGAAAAGAAAAAAGAAGGGGGAAATTAACACCTTACTACCGGGATTCAGGTTTTATGTTCTGTTTTCGTTTCGAGTTGGCGTCCCTCGTATGGCATCTTCACTGTGCTCAGTAGCCACCACCGGAGTAGCCATCAGGATTCTTACCCGGCCAATATGTGCTATTAGTTGCTCCGAATCCAGTCGTATTACCATATACTGTCACATTTGCAGTTCCATTGACTGCCCAGTCAGTAACGTTGAAGTGCGCCGGTGGCAATTCAAACTCAGGCGTTGCATTGAACTCGAGGCTGACCCTGTGTGTCCAGTTTATTTTAACGGGTATGTGCGTGTGACAAGCAATGCATGCTTCATTCGCATCCTCCATGTCGGTATTGCTTATCGCGTTCATCACGAAAGTCTTATGTGCCGCATTGCTTCCCGTGTCTGTCGAATTGGTTGTCAAATTGAAACCCCCGGCGGGAGGAATGTAGTAAACTGCATTTGTGGATTTATTAACATGACATTTTCGGCAATCGTCTACACTGAAATACTCTGGCTTATCGTGCCAATTGGGACCATTCACAGGATGACACATAAAGCAATTCTTATCCCCCCAGTCTGAATGATCAAAATCAGAATCAACAATGCCTGAGTTATTCCCACTATGACAATACATACAGGGAACGGTAGAAGCGGCATGCGCTTCTTTTCCCGGCTCTGCTCCCGCACTATCCCCGGAGGCATAAGTGTAAGTGTCAAAACTCGCATTCTTATGTTCAATAGGAAAAACCCTGTGACAATATTCGCATTCCAACCTCTCATAGCCCGTTTCTCCCGTGTGCGGTCCCACATGTTCCATCTCCGCCGCAATGTCCGCATGACACTTCTCACAGGGCACGTCATTACCCTTCGCTCCTAAGTCATACCACGTATGCTGCCCGCTGAAGAGCGATACCGTTGATGGTAATGCGAACGTGCCGATTGCAACCGCCGCAACCACCATTAATGCTATTCCTTTACCGTTCATTCTTACTTCTTGCAGTTTTAGTTCATCCCTTCCTAAAAAGAAAAAAGAAGGGGGAAAAATTAACCCCTCACTACGGGGATTCAGGTTTTATGTTCTGTTTTCGTTTCGAGTTGGCGTCCCTCATATGGCATCTTCACTGTGCTCAGTAGCCACCACCGGAGTAGCCATCAGGATTCTCACCTGGCCAATATGTGCTGTTAGTTGCTCCGAATCCAGTCGTGTTACCATATACCGTTGCATTTGTAGTGCCATTGACTGCCCAATCAGTGACATTGAAGTGCGCTGGTGGCAAGTCGAATTCAGGCGTGCAGTTGAACTCTAAGCTGACTCTGTGTGTCCAGTTTATCTTCACCGGCACATGCGTGTGACATGCGATACACGCTTCGTTTGAATCTTCCATCGTTGAATCTTCTATTGCTCTTACAATGAACAGGTTGTGTGCAGCGTGTTTGCCACTATAAGTGGCGTTGGGTGTATAGTTGTAGGGTGAAATATCCTTCGATATATTGAATCCACCGGCAGGCCATCCAGCCGTTGTGTGAACGCTAGCGTTAAACTCATGACAAACCATGCATGCAACCGTAGAAGCTGCGTGGGCTTTATCCCCTGCGGTGTATGAATCAGTGTCTCCACTTGCATACGTTATGCTCTTATTCGCTCTGTGACATGCACCACAAGCCAATCTTATGCTATAGTCCGTTCCAGAATAATTACTGGTAGAACCATTTCCACCGGCTAATGTCCAGTGAACTCCTGTGTTCTGAAATTCATCAAATATCTCAGCATGACACTTCTCGCACGGCAGGTCGTTCCCTGTGCCTCCCAGATCATACCACGTATGCTGTCCCGCAAACAGCGACACGGTGCTCGGAAGTGCGAACATACCGACTGCAACCACTGCGATACCCATCAGAATCAGACTACTACTTTTCATTTCCT
>JAGGTD010000064.1 GCA_021163925.1 Nitrososphaerota archaeon | reverse complement strand
GGTAATCGTATTCTAGGATGCTTGGGGCTTCGCCATTATAGGAGAAGTCTATGTAGACCTCGTCGCTCACAACCCAGAGATCATAGTCTTCGGCTAGGTCTAGGAGCGCCTTAAACGACTTACGGTCTAAGACCTTCCCGGTCGGATTATTCGGATAGTTTAGGATGATTAGCTTGACGAGCCTCGAGACCTCCTCCTGAACAGCCTCAACAGGATCCCATCCATCCTCAACCCTAGTCCTAACCCTCACAACCCTCCTACCAAGCCTCCTAATCTGATGGGCGTAGAGAGGCCACGCAGGCTCGATCACCATTATCGAGTCCCCCGGCCTCGATAAGACTTCTATCGCCGCGTAGGTTGCGAGGGTTCCGCCGGCGGTTATCGCGATGTTCTCGGCCTTGAGATCCACGCCATACCTGTTCGATAGGTTTGAAGCAAGCTCTTCCTTAAGCTCCCTTAATCCGGCTGCTGAGGAATACTTTGTCCTGCCCTCCTTAATCGCCTTGCAAGCAGCTTCGACGATCTTCTCGGATGCTGAGAAATCCGGCTCTCCAAGCTCCAGTCTAACTATCCTCCTTCCAGCCTTTCTCAGCTCCATGGCCCTCGCGGCGAATCTCCTAAGCCTAAGCCCATCCTCCCCCTCAACCGCTCCCTTAACCCTCCTCTCCTCCTCGATTAGGAGTCCTAGAAGCCTTCTACAGAACTCCTCGCTCAATCCAAGCCTTCGAGCCTCTTCAAGCAGGTTTGAGAGAGTTTTGGGGTCATCTAGCCTCTCACCAAGCTTAACAGCTCTCGCGGAGATGTTTAGGAGATCTCTTAGGAGGCTTGAAGAATCGCTCAACCCAGCTCACCGCAGATCTATGAGATCTTAATGGATTAAATTGATTTTCTCCTAAACCCTATCCTCATGGTTATCAGCCTCTCGCCCATGAAGAGCCAGGAGCCTATCGCCAGCATGATTATCGTCGCCCCAACCATAACGGCTAGGGAGATGGCGGCAGATGGGAGGTCTCCTATAAATCCCTTCATTACCGCTAGGAAGAAGTGGGTGTATGGATCGAGTAGGAGGGCGAGCCTAATACCCGCTGGGAGGCTCTCGATCGATGAGAAGATTAGGATGAAGAATGGGAAGATGGTTAAGGGCGTCACAACGGCTCCAACGAGCTGCTGGCTACTCCTAACATCCGCGCATAAGACTCCTATCAAGATCCCGAGGCAGGTCGTCATCATCATTCCCAAGAAGATTGAGGCCAGGACCACGGCCATGAAGATCGGCGAGGGCGTGAAGATCGATCCGATGAACGGCGTTTGGACGGCTCCACTCACACTAGTTTCCACGCCTGCTTCTGGGATGAAGGCTGAGGCCAGCATCAACCCATAGATGGCGAATCCCACCATGAATGAGATCGTTCCGAGGATTACTATGATGATTGTTCCGAGGAGCTTGCTCAAAAGGATCGTAAACCTCCTAACTGGGAGCGAGAGGAGTAATTCGAGGGTCTTAGACTCCTTCTCCAAGGCGATGCTCGTGGCGGATATGGAGGATGCATAGGAGGAGACCATTACCGCGACCAACGGCAATCCAAGGATCATGGTTGGGAGCGTCGAGGCCAAAGCCTCTATCGGAGCTTGCAGGGATCTTCCAAGATAGATTATCGTCGATCTCTCATCGGCTGGATGCTTTAGGAATTCGATGTTAAGCCCTCTTCCATGGATCTTTTCGGCCAAGGATTTAATGGACTTCATGAGCTTCGATGAGAGCCCCTCGCACGCCGTTATCTCCGAGATTGATAATGACTTCAAGATGTAGATGGTCTCAACCTTGCTCCTCAACCCTCTTGTGAAGTTTTCGGAGAATCCCGTTGGAATGATCATGATCAGCTTCAGATCCATATCCTCCGCGATCCTCACGCACTCACCTCTCTCACGGCAATCCAAGATTATCGGCTTCAAGCCATTATTCATCAACATATTTGGGAGGAGTCTTCCGCTTAGATCTGTGTTGTCTAGGTCGACTAATCCTATCTCTTGAACTCCGGCCACATGGGTCACCGCCGACTTTATCCCAAGGCTCGTTAAGCCGCCTATCAAGGGGAACATTATGAGGGGGACTATTATCATCCCTACCAGGATGCTCTTCTCCATCAAGAGCTCCTTAAGCTCCTTCCTGAGTAGGGGCTTGAGCATCTTCAAACACCTCCGACGATCTTCGTGAAGACCTCCTCGAGATTCTCCGCCTCATAGACCTGTTTAAGCTCATCCGGCCTGCCCACGGCGATTATCTTGCCACCATCTATGAACGCTATCCTATCGCATAGATATTCTACCTCAAGCATATTGTGGCTTGAGATGATCGCGGATGAGCCGGATTCCCCGACATATCTCTTGATGATCCTCCTAACATAGACCGCGTGCCTCACGTCTAAGCCGCTTGTAGGCTCATCGAGGATAGCGACTCTTGGCTGAACCATTAGGGCTGAGGCTAGGAGAATCCTCCTCTTCATCCCCTTGCTATAAG
>JAGGTD010000039.1 GCA_021163925.1 Nitrososphaerota archaeon | reverse complement strand
GAACATAAGCACCGTAATAAACGGTGCTTATGTTCTTGATCATAACCATATTGTTGGAAGATTTAATGGTGAATTTGAAAAATAATCTCCCGCAACGGTCCGATAACAGCGGGTATGCGGTTCGCTCCCGTTCACCCAAACCCTTACGGGCTTCGCATACGCCCCAAACGTTAAGTGAAATATCGGCTAAGTTTAGAAATAATAGAAGGATAATCTAATGTTACCAAAGGAAGAAGTTATAAAATTTCTGGGTAACTTTGGAATAGATTACAATAGAATAATAGCCTTTATTAAAAAGGATTGTAAAATAGAGAGAGGTTTCGAGGCACAACGTGTAGGATTGAAAGTCCCGTCTGCCACAACAACGGGATTAATAACATATATCTTAGGGGAGCTAGGTGAACTAGAAACCGATGACGAATTAACGTTAAAAAAAGAAATCCTTTCTTTTAGAAAAAATAGGGAAGCTTTTGATGATTCCGCATTCGGGAGCCAACTATATAGCTCTGTATGGGCTACATCTCAATGTTTACTTGGATTATTGTCTTTAAAAACTATTTCTCATCAGGAAGTTGAAAAATCAATTAAATGGTTATGTAAGGTTCAATCCGAGGGTGGAGGCTGGTCATTTAGTGGAATGGAGGAAGATAAGATAATATATGCGCCCTATAGTGTATTAGCTTTAATACGATACTATAAACGATTTGCTGATGAAAGTATATTGTATAATTTAAAGAGAGCATATAACTATTCGATGACATTTAAACCTGAAAATAACATCGACAAGATTATAAAAGAATGGTTGCTCAGAGTTATTGAAGAAGCAGGGATAATTAGTGGAAAAAGACAAAATGATAAAATCAAAATCAATTTCGCAGAAATCATAGAAAGTGAATTTGCAAGTTACATTATCTATGAGCATTCTATATACCCTTTTAGCATGCAATATTATACACCTGCTTCTTACTTATTTACCCGCAAGTTCTTGCACCCCACTCATCCATTCAATCTTTATCTCGTAAAATACCTTATCATTAATCAAGTAAATGGAAGATACTGGTCACATATAACCTCTCAGGAGAAAAATATTGCTTATTCTTTCTGTACTGCCTTTTCCATTTTCTCTCTTTATTTATGGGCACATGACATATTAAAAAATAGAATCAGATTTAAAAAGTTTCCGTCTATCAAGCAACTATCTCATCAAGTAAATAGAGTCAGTTATAAATTACCAAAAATCTTTATAAGCTATTCTAAGGTAGATAAAACCATGGCAGAAAGAATTGCTAATACTTTAAAGCAGAAAGGTTATGTTGTTTGGTTTGACGAGTGGAAAATCAAAGTAGGTGATTCAATTATTGACAAAATAAACAAAGGAATAGTTGAATCAGATTTTTTGTTGGTCCTTTTATCAAAAAATTCCATCAAGTCAAAATGGGTAAAAGAAGAGCTTAACGCCGCTAAGATGAAGGAGATTGCTAAAAGGAAAGTTTTCATACTTCCTGTTTTACTTGAAGACTGTGAAATACCCTCCTTAATTTCTGATAAAAGATATGCTGATTTCAGAACTTCATTTTCTAAAGGTATTACAGAAATAATGAAAACATTAGAGGAGGTTAAAAGATGAGGGAAAGGGAGGAAGATAAAATGCGAGAAGAAGGTATTCATAAAATCGAAGTGCATGTAGCAGGCATCTGCTTAAAAAATGAGGAAGGTCGTTTCAAGATATTAATAGGGAAAAGGACGCGAAGTCGACAATTATTCCCGAATTGCTGGGAATGTGGAGGCGGGCAGGTACATAGGGGCGAAAATTTTGTGACAGCATTAAAAAGACAAATGAAGGGGGAATTTGGCATTGATGTAGTTGTTGAATGCCCTATAGGTGTCTATGAGATAAAAACAAATAATACCATTATACCAGGATTACGCTTTATTTGTAGACCTAAAGATAACCAGCAAGAAATTGTTGTACGTAAGGAACTTGTTGAATATAAATGGATAGATGAAAGTGAAATAGACATATATGAGTTTATACCCGGTCTAAAAGAAGATCTTAAAAGGGCATTGAGTCTCTATAAAAAGATTTTAAATCGATCTGAATAATGTCGATACTTCACTTAACGGCAGATAAAAGGAAAATCAAAGATTTTCCCAAATTGCCTTCGGCAACTTCTTTTATCCGCAAAACGTTGAACTAAACCGCTACGCGGTGGATACCTTCTTTCAATCCTTTCAGTAAAAGCCTATCCTCATATTTCTATAACATCACAAAATAACCCGTTTAATCATGCTTTGCTAAATGAGCCCCCACGTAATAGAATCTCCTTTTATAATACCGCTTACATAAAGGCGGTAAATAATCAATTTCAAAGAAAAGGAGGTTCTGAGATGGGAAAGTTGAGAGAACAGATGAAGGCAGACCTTGAACTGACAGGGTTTAGCCCCAAGACACAAAAGATTTACCTTGGTCAGGTAAGGAGTTTTGCACTTTACTTTAAAAAATCGCCTGAGCAGTTAGGTGAGAGAGATTAAGGAGTATCTATTTTATCTCATCAAGGAGAGAAAAGCATGGTCCTTGAGTATCTCGGTAGATATACCCACAGGATTGCAATTGGTAATCACC
>JAGGTD010000028.1 GCA_021163925.1 Nitrososphaerota archaeon | reverse complement strand
CCTGCAATGGCGAACACACCTTCGAAGCCCGGTGCCGGTGGTGTCGGTGTTGGCGTGGGTGTTGCCGTTGCGGTTGGCGTTGCTGTCGGTGTTGTGGTTGGCGGTATCGTCACGGTTGGCGTTGCAGTTGGTGTAGGCGTTGGTGTTGCAGTTGGTGTAGGCGTTGGCTTTGCCTCTTCAATCTTCACCGTTACCGTATCCGTATTACCATCTCCGTCGTCTGCCTCCAAGGTGTACGTGCCCGGAACCGCATCCGTAGTATCTATTGTCGCATTGAACACACCTTCATCCGCTGTTGGCCACTCCACATCAACAATCGCCACAGGCAAGTCCATAGGTCCTGCAAATGTCGAAATCGTTATCGTTGTGTCTGGCTTTCTATTTGTTACTCCGCTTATGTTCAATGGTTCTCCTACCCCTACTGTCGCAACTGGGTTCAACCTAACGTAAGGAGACTCTACCTTGAATGTAAAAGTTTGTAGCAGGTCATCGCTTCCTGTTGCATCAATTGTGCAATCCTTTATCATTGCTACAACCTGATCCTGGTCCTTACCAGCCATAGACCCAGCTAACTCGTTTGTTTCCAGTTTGTCTTTTAACTTACCAGCCTCAACATTACTCCTTCCGTACTTGCCATCACGCCCTGGTGCAAGAACCATCGCTATCCATATACCTGTGTCCAAGCCCTCAGTCATTTCTATATCGTCTTCGTGGAATTCATTATCGGTTACAGATGCCGAATCTATTATAAGCCCAGTTGTTGCAGCATAGCCACCACCTCTGTATCCCTTAGGACCTATGAGAATATAATCCACATCGTCTACACCGGTTGCTGTTCCTTTTATTTCATAATTGTCGCCCTCCGCAACTACATTCCTAACCTGCTCCGCAGTAAGCCCAGGCTTGACTAACTTTATCGTTGTTTTCCCGTCTTCTTCGTATTCCTTGAGAATCTTATCAACGCCCGTATCTGTCTCTGCATTCTCACCGCAATCTATGTAAACATCTATTGTATATGTGTCATCGGTACAATTCGCTTTTTTAGTATCCCACTCCACTTCAAATTCCTTGTTCTCGTCCACTGGTTCATCATCCCATGCTCCGTAGCGACCATCTTCTATGAGTATATCAACAGTAGATCCGGAACTAATCACTCCTTTTATCGTTACCGTTTCCCCAACCACTGCACTCGACGGTATATCAAATGTTACTGTTCTCTCTCTTACTGTTATAGTAACATCGGCGTCCTTGCCCTTCTGATTACCGGCTGTGACTTCTACTTTTACCTTCTTACTCCCGGTATCTGTAAATTTAACAACATAGTTTCTTTCGCCATCGGCATCTATATTATCTGTAAAGTTATCTGCTTCCACAGTGTTAGGATTATCATATTCACCAACGGGGAATACCCCATCCTCAGCCGTGACTTTTATCGTATCACCTGCTACACCAGTTACTGTGATTTTCACCTTCTCTCCTTTTCCTACCGTAGTCTTCTCGGCACTGATGTCGATCTTGCCTGGTATTACCTTTAATGTCTTTTCATTACTCGACACGGCTAATCCACGTGCATACTTCTCGTTCGTTTTGATATATATAGTGTAAGTTCCCAAACTCCAGCCTGTTGTATTTATTATTGCATTGTCTCCTGTGATCATGCTCACATTTATCTTCTCGAATACCTTTCCATCTGCTGGATTTTGTTTGTATACCGCTGGACCTGAAACTTTCAAACTAACTCCATCATTGCTATCTAACGAATGTATAAACTTCACTCTGAAAGAACTCCCTTTGGTAACACTTGATATAGATTTTGTGTCGCCTTTATCCCGAAGGTCAAGTTCAGCACGAACAGTCCCTATGTTAACCCTTGTTTCTATAGCACCGGTGGCAGTAGCAGTAGCATTGTATGGACCTGTTACCAGTCCCGCAGTCTCAAGCCGTCCCGTGTCATCCGAATACACCACTTCTCCCTCTGTATCGGTACCTTCAACACCTGTTAACGTTACGGTACCTACAGCATTACCATTCTTATCTTTGAACACTATGTCTTGACCGACCACTACGGAACTCGCTTCTCCATCTAACCAAATGGTTACATTGTCATAGTTCACGATAAAACTCTGTCCGTAACTTGTTATAGTCTGATTAGCTGCGACTACTCTACCCACTGCCGTCGGCACCATCGCCATCAGCGCTACCACCATTACCGCAGCCATTGCAATGCCTATTATCGCTTTACCTCTTTTCGTTCTCGTATCCATTTTTTGCGTCTTCACCTCCTAACTTTTTCAATAGTGTGAGGGGTTATATAAAACTTCCGCTTCACGTCAGATGGAAAAGGCAAGGTGCGGAACTCATGGCTGGTCTCGCTTTTCACCGTTCGCATCCACATCGTTCCTTCGCGCACGCTTTCTGCACCTTCGCTCTCCATCGCCGTCACCATCACCATCACTATCACCTTTGCCTTTTACCCCCCTTCTTCCCTTATCTATTCCTCACTTACTATATATAAAACCCTATGTTATGTTCGGGTTCAGGTTACGACATCATTTATATAATATAACGCCATGCCGCACGCGCATGCGCCATGATGACATGATATGTTATCTCCCTCTTAATTTGAATATCTCTCCCCTCGGGGGTAGTCCCCTCCTCCCTCCTTCTGATATCAAGATACACAAAAGCAGAGACAAATAAAAG
>JAGGTD010000015.1 GCA_021163925.1 Nitrososphaerota archaeon | reverse complement strand
CACCTATCTCCAATAATCACGTTTGAATTCTCAACCTCGAGAAAGTGAAGGCGACCAAATTTGGATGGAGCTGCTCCCACCCACCGCTTCACTACCTCGTCATCCCAGATGATAGAGGACCCCTACCACATAAAGGAATGAGCGTTGTCAACCCCACCCCCTATGACTCGTTAAATTATATCTGAATGTGAACCTGCCTCCTTGGGATGCCTTGTAATTTGTCTTCCAGTGATTATTCATCACACATATGAGAGTATCGTTCCATTCTCTACGTCAAGTCCTTCAAGCCATTTACCCACATTTATGTCGTTGATCGAGATCAAGGGCGCATCAACACTATTCCATACAACTGTGGTTGATCCCTCTGAAATTGTCAGCCAATTCAGGACGCAATAGTGATTGCTGCAGCCCTCTTCAATTGATCTACTCCAGGTCTCATGAATCCATCTGAGATCTCAAATCTATAGATATACTTGGAATGAGTGGTTCCTTCTTAATGCTATAATTCAGGAAGACTACGACATGAATTTAGATATGGAGAAGCGTCCCATGTGAAGGAGACTGCACAGATTTTGGGATGGGGAGATCTATCCCGAGGAGATGAGAATGGTCTTGAATTGGGCTTATCGAAGGTATCGGAGGAAGATCATCGTGACGGAGAACGGTATAGCGGACGCCAGTGAGGAGAAGAGGCCGAGGTATCTCTTATCACATCTAGAGGAGTTCATAAAGCGATCAAAGAGGATAGGATACCCATCAAGGGATACTTCCACTGGAGCTTGATAGACAACTATGAGTGGGCTAGAGGCTTTAAGATGAGGTTTGGGCTTTATAGGGTGGACTATCAAACTAAGAGGAGAATCCCGACTAAGGCCGTCAAATTGTATAGCAAAATCTGTGAGAGAAATGCTCTGATCAGCCCAACCTCCATATAAGCGGCGATTAAGGAGGGTGAATGCGGCCGCCGGGATTTGAACCCGGGATCACTGGCTCGGGGGGCCAGTGTCCTACCAGGCTAGACGACGGCCGCCTATCTTAATTTTTATCTTTGGCTATATTTGTGGTTTTAGGGTTCTCTTGGTATTAGCTAGATATTTCTCTAGGATCTCTCACTTTCAGCCAGCTCTCTAGGATAAATTAGGTGGTATTGGCCTCCTTGTCTTGGGCATGGCGGCGGAGATGGTCGCGGAGGAGTTTAAGGCCTTGCTGAGGAGGGTTGAGGTCGAGTTCCAGAACTCGCTTGAAGAGATAACGCTCTCAAAGGATCTCCCAAAGCTCAGCCTCCCAACCGGAGCCCTAGAGAATCTTAGAGCAGGCTCACGGCTTAGAGTCTTTAGATGGGTGGCTAGGAAGCTTATCGAGAAGGGGATCGCAAGACCTGTCAACGAGGTGGTGGATCGAAAGAATATCTTGAAGCTCCGCTGGAAGGAGAAGAACAATCCAAGCGAGCTTCAACCTCTCCCAGAATACTTCTATCTCAGGGTTAAAGACTTGCCGTTCGAGAGAGATGAGATCCTACCAGATCTAATGGATATCCACGCGCTTAGATTGAATAAGCTCATGAGCCTTGCCGCGAAGAGGATCTCGCCGACAATCTTAGAGAACTTGACGGCGGAGGAAAAGGTCTTCTACCAAACCCTCCTAAGCCTGGTCAACGCCTGGTTCGAGTTCATAGAGCCTAGGGGTGGGGGAGATGAGTGAAGAGTTAAACATCGAGGAGGAGTTTTCGAGATTCTTTAAGCAGGAGAAGTATAGATCTCTGATAGCCAATGCTGCCGCTCAGCGGAAGAAGTCTATAATGGTGGATCACAGCGACCTCATATCATTTAACGAGGAGCTCAGCCACCTGATAGTTGAGGAACCGCTAAAATATCTCCCGATTCTGGATAGGGCGGCGTATAAGCAACTGCAGGTCGAGGACCCGGAATATGCCTCGAAGATTAAGGAATTCAAGGCCAGGATCTTCAACCTCCCCGAAAAGATTCCGATTAGGGAGGTTAGGTCAAGTCATCTAAGGAAGCTCATAGCTATAGATGGGATAATCGTTAGGGCGAGCGCGATAAAGCCCATGCTCAAGACGGCGGTCTTCAGATGCAGAAACTGTGGAACAAAATACTATGTCGAGCAGAACTCATCCAAGCTGAGGGTTCCCGAGAAATGCACGAGCATCCAGTGTAGGGGTAGGAGGAGCAGATTCGAATTGATCGAGGAGGAGAGCGAGTATATCGACTACCAGCTCATCGGGGTTCAGGAGAAGCCTGAAGACCTCCCCCCAGGCCAGCTTCCAAGAATCATCGACGTGGGGCTGAGAGGCGATATCGTTGATAAAGCTAGACCCGGCGACCGCGTGATAGTAACCGGGATACTCTTCGCAGTCCAGGAAAGGGCTGCGGAGATACCTAAGAAGACTTCGAAGATGTATCTTGAGGCGGTTAGCATCGAGACGGCGAGCAAGGAGCCTGAATCTCTCCAGATAACCCCTGAGGAAGAGAGATTATTTAAGGAGATGGCTAGGGATCCGAACATCCATCAAAGACTGATCGAATCTATTGCTCCGAGCATCTACGGGCTGGATCACATAAAGAAGGCGATAATGCTCCTCCTATTCGGGGGGAGGCCGAAACAATTCCCAGATGGAGTGAAGGTCAGAGGAGACATACACATCCTACTCGTCGGAGACCCGGGAACCGGGAAAAGCCAACTACTGAAATATGCGGCGATGATAGCTCCAAGAGGACTCTACACCTCAGGAAGAGGCTCCACGGCAGCTGGC
>JAGGTD010000029.1 GCA_021163925.1 Nitrososphaerota archaeon | reverse complement strand
GATCAAGCGCGAAGCCCAGCCCTCTTGCCGGCGTGAGGCACCTCTAACTGCGTACCAAATGGGATCAGACGCTGTATCGGATGCCAGCTACCCGAGACTCCAGGCTCGATAAGACTAACCAGAAAGAGAGTACGGGAGGCCCTCGGGCTTGACCCGGGGATTCACTCCTCGTGGGGATTAAAGGGGATATGATCGTCATCTGCAAGTTGACCTTGGATGGAGCACTATCGCCGGGGCAAGACCCTCTCGCGCGAGGAGACCTTCAAGGACCTTCTCTAAAGCCCAATGCCCAGCTGGACCCTTCGCTATGACCCCCGGGTCAGGAAGAGACTGGAGAAGGTCCGGGATAGGGAGATCATCCGTCGGTTAAAGGGCGCCGCTGAGGCGCTCCAAAACAATCCCTTCTCAGGTAAGCCTCTTCGAGGATATCAGGGAGTTTGGTCCAAGCGCGTGGGTCCCAAGGGCGGGGAATGGCGCATCATCTACCTGCCTCTCAAGAACGAGCGTGTAGTCCTCATCGTTCTTGTGGCTCCTCGGGAAGAGGTCTACGAACTCCTCAGGCGCGGGGGTAGGCGTTGACCGATCCCTCTCCCGGGCCAGCGGGACAAGAAAGAACTTTCACTCGCTGCTTGCAGGGAGAGAAGGGGCCCTGGAGGGTGGTAAACCCGACGCCCCGGGTGATGATTACCTGATTATTGACGGGAAAGAACGCCGCATCCCGGCCAAAGGGACGGTGGAGGTGCCGCCCGACGGGATCATCTCCATCCGCACCCCCCGGCGGCGGGGGGTATGGTGTGCCAGAACTCTAACTCGCCAAAAATCCCAATGTAAAAACGCGAGCCCACATAAAGCCTATGTACATACATCAGTGTTGTGACTGAACCTGTTCGCTTTGTCTCCCAACCTTTGCAGATGATAGAATGCGATGGAAGGAGGGATTGCTCTATGAACCGACCCTTTTGGAGTGTGTTATTGTTAGGAACTATGGCTTCTATCGGCTTGATCGGAACGGCAGCTGAGGGGCCTCATACAGTAATAGGGTTAAGCCTGCCCACCATTGGTGTTGTTCACTACAACGACGCGGGACAGATAACAAGCGTCACTGGGTTCAACATCGCGCTGGGATATAGCGCTAGATATTTCTATGCTAAGGATGGCCTCCAACCCAATCGCTTCAACGGTTACTGGGATTGGGGGACTGTGATTTTGATCCTTCCCTACATTGAGTTTGGAACAGCTTATCCAATTCCGGTTGGAGAGGGAGATCAGTATATAGTTTTCGATTTAGGTCTAATCTACATCGTTCCGTATATTGGTGTAAGCGTTTACTTTTAAAGCGCTGGCTCCTCGTTTTGCAGTGGTCAATACGAGCTATTGCTTGGAGGTCAAAAAGTGAAGAGAAAAATCTGCGTACTTTCCATTGTGGGGTTTGCGCTTCTTGGGGTGTCAGGATGTTTTCTCTTAAATGAGCCGCCTGTAGCTGAATTCACAGCCACGCCCCCCGCGGGGTTGGTTCCCCTTACAGTGAGTTTCGATGCATCTCCCTCTTCTGACCCAGATGGACAGATTGTCAGCTATCACTGGGAGTTTGGTGATGGAAACACCGGCTCGGGGGTCTCAGTTTCGCATACGTTTGGGGCCATGGGCGTATATTCGGTCGAGCTAACCGTTAGGGATGACGGGGGATACAGTGATACGACTTCTAACGACATTGTGGCTGCTGTCTCGGTCCCTTATGACGACCTTATGCGACATAACGAGGACTACGTTGATTATATTATCTTTTTTAGGGGAGAGATTATTCAGGTTGTGGATACATGGTGGGGGTTCGTTTGGAGGGTGGCCACTCGCGAGAGTAAATACTTTGGCTATGTAGACGAAGTTATCTGGGTTAACTACAAGGGGCCACGCTTCCTTGAAGGAGATATCGTAGACGTTTACGGTCGGGTGAAGGGGCTGAGGACGTACACTTCCATCTTTGGGCTGCAAGTGACCGTTCCCGAAGCGGACTCCTTGTATGTCGAATTAGTGCAGAAGGCACGTTAAAAAGAAGGTGTATGGTTTCACCGGTCCCGTTAAAAACATCCGTCCATGATGAGGTTGTGTCACTTTGTGGGGTCTACCATAGGATTTTGTGAGGGGACAGCCGAAGGAGATCGTGGTAGTATAGATTTGAGGCGGGGGTGTAGCTCTTGGGGTCTGCGGATTTGTCTGCTCGACCTGAAATGCTGCCCCCGCCTCTTTCCTCATCCAAGCGGTGTCCACCGGGATGGTGCCGCCCTTTGGGGTGTGACCCAACGCGGTAGACGTGATGACCTAGAGAACCATCCCCATCAGGAGGTACATCGATGGATCCTGCCTCTGAGTTGCCCCAAGCCGTGGACTGCAAGGCTAGCCAAGCGAAGTTAACCATCCCTTGAAGATCATTGCACGCCTCTAGCCTGATTCGCGCCCTGTTACGGCAACTTGTAGATCTCCCGGCGATGGCCAACGCCCTGTATTACGATCCTATCGAGCCTTTCTAACCGCCCCCTCCCCCCGCTCGATCTTGGCCAAATCTTGCTGCCACCTCCTTGTGGGAAACCCTTCCAGACGGCTTTTCCAAACGTCTCTTCAGTTGCGATTTGAAATCTTCCCGCAGTTCCAGTCCGGAATCCGGGTCCCCGAGGATCTCCAGAATCTTCTGCTCGATCAGATGTTCCAAGTCCTCCATGCTCAAATCCTTGACTCCGGCCATATTTATCACCCCCTCCGGACGCGCCCATTGTGGCATACGCCCCTCTCTTGTTGCAAGACCATCTGAACATAGGGA
>JAGGTD010000014.1 GCA_021163925.1 Nitrososphaerota archaeon | reverse complement strand
ACATCTCCCTGGGATTCGTGGATGAGACCATCAAGCCCCTGAAGATCAATGGGGTTGAGCCCAAGATCGAGAACGTCTTGAAGGGAACCTACCCGATCAAGAGAAACCTCTACGTCATAACCAAGGGCGACCCCGATCCAGCTGAGCTTATGTTCATCGGATACCTATTGTCCGCTGAGGGGCAAAGGATAGTCGGGGAGCTTGGATATATCCCATTATACTCGGTGGGCTGAGATGAGGGGCGAGGGACTGATCAAAACCTTCACCTTTTTATGCGCAGGCTCCTCGATCCTCGTCGTCTTCCTAATCTTCGGATACACGCTCTCCGAGGGATTACCCGTCCTGATGAAGTATGGTCTCAGCTTCTTAACAGGTCTTCATTGGAAGCCTTATGCAGATCCCCCTCAATTCGGCCTACTACCAACTATCATCGGAACCCTCTCAGTTTCGGGGCTTGCGATCTCGATAGCCGCTCCCATAGGGATTCTCGCGGCCATCTATCTGGCCGAGTATTCTGGAGGCGGATTCTTTAAGAACCTCATCGAGCCGGCTACCCAGCTTCTCGTCAGCATCCCGTCGGTCGTCTTGGGATTCATCGGCCTCGTATTCTTGGTTCCGACCTTGGCGAAGATCTTCGGCGGGTGGGGTTTCAGCATCTTAGCGGGTGGAATAGTCTTAGCAGCGATGACCCTCCCACACATAATCTGCATCTCAAGCGATGCTATCAGGGCGGTTCCAAGGGAGTATAGGTATGCGAGCCTCGCCCTCGGGGCGTCTAAATGGCAGACGGTTAGGAGGGTTGTCTTGCCGGCGGCCAGATCCGGGATCCTGGCCTCGATAATCCTAGGGCTTGGAAACGCCATCGGGGAGACGATGGCCGTCCTCATGGTCATAGGCAACCCGGAGGTCCCCTATATCCCGACGAGCATCTTTGACCGGGTTAGGGTCTTGACCTCGACGATAGTGATAGAGTTCAATTACGCGGTCTGGGGATCTGATCAGATGAGGGCGTTATTTGCCATCGGGGTAATCCTGTTCATCATAACCGCGGCCGTGAACCTCCTCGCATTCCACATCCTTGGGGGGAGAATACATGCGAAGGAGATCTGAGTTCATAGCCGAGGGTCTGACTTGGATCGCCTCGCTCATCCCAGCGATCCTAGCCGGCGCCATCATCTCATTCCTACTCTTCAATGGAGCCTCCGCGATAAGCTGGAGATTCATCACGGGCTTCCCCGAGAGAGGTGGATTGGAAGGCGGGATACTCCCGGCGATAATAGGCTCTATCTATATCTCAGCCCTATGCATGTTGATAGCGGCTCCAATCGGGATTGGGGCTGGAACCTATCTCGCTGAATATGCTCCGGATAACCTCTTCACGAAGATCGTCAGGTTCTTCGTCGAGTTATTGGCGGGTATTCCGTCGATAGTGATAGGATTATTCGGATATGTGTTCCTAGTTCATGGCCTCGGCCTCGGGTTCTCGATCCTCTCAGGGGCCATCGCCCTGGCCTTCATGATCCTCCCGTGGACTGTTAGGGTCTCGGAGGAGGCGATTAGAGCCGTTCCGAGAGATTATAGGTATGCGAGCCTGGCGCTCGGAGCATCTAAGTGGAAGACTATTAGGAACGTGGTTTACGCGGCCGCCAGACCCGCGATAATGACGGGCTTAATGCTCGGACTCGGTAAGGCCGTTGGGGA
Organism: Nitrososphaerota archaeon; assembly: GCA_021163925.1. Classification (GTDB taxonomy): domain Archaea; phylum Thermoproteota; class Nitrososphaeria_A; order Caldarchaeales; family Wolframiiraptoraceae; genus AUK039. The sequence goes on along the minus strand of JAGGTD010000014.1, from coordinate 1,386 downwards.
GACGGCGGTTGTCATGATGACCGCTGGGATGGGGATCACGGGATACATCCCGGTCTCTCCATTGGATTCGGCTAGAACTCTCCCGGTCCATCTTTACTTGATAGCGGGGGAGATCGCGAACACGAGTGAGGGCTTGAAGATGGCTTATGGAACGGCTCTAGTATTGTTGGCGTTGTTCCTCATGGTTAGCATACCTTCCCTTATGCTCAGAAATTATTTCATTAGGAGGTTGTATGGCGATGCAGGTTAAGAAAACTCTCTTGAGAAGGGCTTTGGAGTATAAGCCGATATTAAAATCCGAGAAGCTGAATGTTTGGTATGGGAGAGTCCACGCGCTAAAAGATGTAGATGTGATCATCCCGTCGAAGAGGATAACGGCCATAATGGGGCCAAGCGGATGCGGCAAGTCGACCCTGCTGAAGGCATTTAACAGGCTATTGGAGGTCGAGGGCGCGAGGGTTGAGGGAAAAGTATACTTCCACGATGTGGACATCTACTCGGATTCGGTCGACCCATATACGATTAGGAGGAAGATCGGGATGGTCTTCCAGAAGCCCATACCGTTGCCCATGTCCATCTATGATAACGTGGCGTATGGATTGAGGGTGAATGGGGTGAAGGATAAGAGGCTTCTTGACGAAGTCGTCCGAGAGAACTTAGAGAAGGTCGGCCTATGGGATGAGGTCAAGGACAGGCTTAGGGACTCGGCCTTCAACCTAAGCGGAGGCCAGCAGCAGAGATTGTGCATCGCCAGGGCCTTGGCCGTCGAGCCGGAGGTGATCTTGCTCGATGAGCCTACCTCATCCCTAGATCCCGCTTCGACCAAGAGGATTGAGGAGCTTCTTAAACGGCTCTCAGGAGACTATACGATAGTGATCGTCACGCATAACGTTCATCAGGCCATGAGGCTCGCCGAGCGTGTAGTCTTCATCTTTGAGGGAAGGATCGTCGAGCAAGGAGATGCTGAGGAGATCTTCAAGAACCCGAGAAGCATCCTCACGAAAGCATACATAAAGGGAGACTTCAGCTGATTCTCAACCCTTTCTCAACCCTTAACAAAGTTAGGGGATTTTGAGCTGTTCAGAAGGTTATTGAGGTGCGGGTTCTCTTAAGCTTCCCCCGCCTCTTCATACTCCTATATCTTTCGAGGATCTTCTCCCAACCCTCTCCCACTAGGATAGGTTTCCCCTCCTCGACCGCGTCGACGATCGATGGATTCCCCCGCTCAAGCATCTTCAACGCCTCCTCCAAGGTGTATGGATGCGGCTCGATCGGAATCCCTATCCCCTCGGTTAGGTCGAGCAAGGTCTTCAGCCTATCGAGATATGGTTCCTCGAAGTCGCCTATTAGGAGGAGGTCGTAGTCGCTCCATGGGCCATGGTCTCC
>JAGGTD010000010.1 GCA_021163925.1 Nitrososphaerota archaeon | reverse complement strand
GGAGCCTCTTCAAGATCCTCTCATGCTCCTCAACCGTCTTGAACTCGATCCTCTCATCTATCAATGCTATCAAAGCCTCTTCAACTATGTCGAATAATTCTCCGAGCTTCAACCCGCTCGCGGGCTGGACTATCACATACATCGGCCTCTCCCCAGCCCCTCTCGTGTAGATGTGGATGAAGATGGGGTCTCCGACTGGGTAGAGTATGTTCACCTCATCCCTATATCTGAGCTCCCTCGAGAGCTGCTCCATATACTCGGGTAACGGCCTACCCCTCTTCGCCAAGTCATCAATATATCGCATTAGGTGGGGGTTCTTCGATAAGGCGTCTCTGAATCCTCTCCCATAGGATCTCAGCGCAGCTCTCATGGCCTCGCCTCCTATGCCCTCGCCTGAGAAAATGGTAGAACCTTTATCCCGAACGCCGGATCTACGTCGAAGCTAAGGGTTATCGATGACGGCTTCTCCGCCCCCTTGAGCTTCGGAACCTGTAATAGTTTGACGATCCTATCTCCGATCTCCTTTATCGAGAGGATGAAGTGGACGTCGCATATAGATCTCATCCTTATCAACATGTCCTGCTCAAATGCGTATGGGTGAATCGTCACGAAGATCGATTTCCCGAGATCGTCGACTATGTTTCTTGCCTCAGTGAAGAAGTTTAAGATGTCCCTCTCGTCTGCGTAGGTTACTAGATAGGTGAGCGAGTCTATGACATATATATCAAATTTACTCAGCTTTCTCATGGCCTTTATTATCACGTCGAGGAACTTTGATGCAAGCTCCATATTCCACTCTAGGTTTCTAACATGTAGCTCGAATATCTCGAGCTGGCCCGTCAAGAAGAAGTATTTCACGTTGAGCGTTATCTGCTCCATCGAGTTTATCAGGGCCTTTGTCCCCGTCTCGGTCGTTATGTAGAGGACCTTGAAGCCTAGGTTTAACGCCCCATAGGTGTATTGCTGGGCTATTATGCTCTTCCCGCTGTCATTCGGCCCCTCTATCAAGCATAGGAACGGTGTCCTTAATACCCCGATCTTCCTATCCAATTCGCCGTTAAAGGATTTTACGAACTTTTTTCTCTCATTCATCTCGTCCTCACCCCATTCGGCGCAACCATTATCAACATGAACTCGTCCGCTATGTCTTGATCCTCACTTATCCAAGCCCTGATCGCCAAGCTCTCCTCATCGTCCCAGAACCCGCTCGATAGATCCGCGGCCACGGGGTTCTTTAGCTCATCTACTCCATGATACGTTATGTTTAGCACGCTCCATCCCCTCTCAAGATTTCTGCTTGGATCGTATGGTAGCCACTCAGCCCTAACGCTTCCATTTGAATTTCTGTAGATCATTATCAGATCGATCTCGTCAAAGTCTTTAACGGAGATCGAGCCCGCCCCAACATTCTTTATCACGGCTTCAACGGTCCTATTGTCTTGTAGCTTCGCGATAGACTCTATCTCCAAGTATCCTCTACATCTCTCTCCAATCTCCTCCATGAACTCGATCCTCTCCATGAAGAGCTGGTTGTGGGTCGCCATCGCCATCACCATGTAGCCCATTAAGGCCAAGCCCGCGGCCGTTAAAGCGGCGAAAACTATCAAGCCTCCTAAGCTCGACACCTATCCCCACCTCCTCAAACCGATAAACCATACTCGGACTCCGCTCCATTGAATAAGACGAACTTTAGGTAGTAGTCTCCGCTGGCCAGCGGCTCACCTAGCCGCGCCTCGACTTCTATGGTTTCGGATGGATCCCATCTACCGTCTTCATCGGAGTCGTTCAGTAGCTTATAGCTCCAAGAGTTGGACGAGCCTCCATAGAGTAGGTAGTGGACCCTATCTCCGCCTAAGATTATGACCTCAGACTTCTTGATGAGATCCCTTGAGAGACCCTTGAAGCCGGTGTTCTTCACCCAAATCTTGATAATTGTCGACCCGCTCGAGGAATGCGCGTAAATTATGTCGCATCTATAGTATAGCTGCTCCTTCAAACCTAAAACCTGAAGCTTCTGGAGATCCGCGACCTGATTTAAGCTCGTGAAGTAGACTCCTGCGAGGGTTGCGGCGATGACGGTCGCCGCGATTGCTAGGGTGAATTCCGTCATCAAGGATCCCATGGGCATTCCTCATTCACCTCTCCTTCCTCACCTTCAACTCAGGCTGAATCAATCCAAGCAATAGGGCCGTGAAGAACCTCTCATCGTTCATAGATCCCAGCATGCTGATGACATAGGCGGCCGCTAGAAGCGATTCATAGCTCAGCTGCCTAATCTGCGGGAGATATATTCCTTGAAATTCTTCATGATTTCTTAGCAGGAAGTCGACGGCGTCGCTCAACCCCTCCAAGGCATCGGGTGGGGCAAGCTGCTTCGCGATCCTAGATCTTAAGAATCTTAAGGTATTCTCACTTCCTAAAAGCCTTAGGAGTATGCATGCGCAGGCGAGGGATGCGAGGAGGTTAGGCGCCCCACTTGGAGCCTGACTTATCCTCTGCTGCCTCGTGGGAACTTGCTCGCGGCCTATCTTCGGGGGAGGCTTCTCATTCTCCGGCCTCTCAATCTCTCTAGTCACCCTCTCCTTAACCTCCCTTACATTCCCCTCAGCTCTCCTGAGCTTATCGAGTTCTAGGATGCTCGCGACGTAGTTGAATGGGTTTTCGAGGTTTGAGATTATCTCCCTAACATCCATTAAGGTCGTCTCTAATGGCTCCTTCAACTTTCTCACCTCTTCCTCAAGCTCTTCCAGCCGCTTCTTCAGTGAAAGATCCTCGTCATCATCCATCTTCACACCCCCATATCCTCCGAGCTTCTTCCGAGACTCTTCTGAATTGAATTGGAAGCTTTACAAGATACTCGTAGAATGCCTTGATCTCGCTTGAAGCATATATTATCAGAACCTCGGCCGGCTTTCCAGCAACTCTCGAGTAGAATTGATGGAGTATTCCTCTGATCACGTATAGGAGGAAACTATCCCTCTGATTCGCGGTATATGCGCTATTCGTCACCCTACATATCAATTCGACGCTATTATCGGAGGGCATGGCCGTGAAGATCGCGATATCCTTCACAAGCCTATAATTCTTCATGAAGTCTAGGAGGAACGCGTTCGCAGAATTGAGGTCGGGGCTCTCACCCTTTGGATAGAGGTCATAGATCTTATCTCCCAAAACCCTCCCAATCGCGAAGAAGATGATATTCGTGACCTCATCCCCGAGAAACTCAGTCAGGTTATCTAGAAGGCTTAATATGCTCGTGAGCTGCTCGAAAACCTCTTGATCTATTTTAAGGCTTGAACCTCCCATCCC
>JAGGTD010000017.1 GCA_021163925.1 Nitrososphaerota archaeon | reverse complement strand
ATGACTGAGATCACGGGGCTTCTAACCTTTATCGCATGGCCCTTGAATATTGCATGGCCTCTTGGAAGCATCCTAGCTGCGTCGGCAACCTGCCCCATTATCCCCTTAAGCCTCTCAAGGTCTATGTCCTCGACCCTGAAGGCGAAGATGTTTTGACCCATCTGGGTTGAGACGACCTTATCCACCTCACTAAGCCTCTGAGTGGCGACTAGCAATGGAACCTTATTCCTAGGTCCGGTCGTGGCCAAGAGCTTCATCACCGGGAGCATGGCCTCGTAGGCCTCTCTAGATGCGGGAGCCTCGTGGGGAACTTGTGGGGCGAAGTTGTGGACCTCATCTATGAATATCGCCACCCCGAATCTTGGATTAGCCCTCGCCTCATGGTAGCATACGTCTAGGGCGTCTCTAGTCGAGAAGATTATCTCATCCCATCCCTCAACGTTTGAGAAGTCTAGGTGGACTAGGGAGTTCCTCGATACCAGTTCGACTAGGTCTATCGCCTTCTCCGCCTCGACTCCGCCGAATAGGGTCTCAGCCTTCTCCTCAAGCGAATCCCTGATATCCGAGGATTCTATCTCTGAGACTATGTTCAAGTAGGTCTCCCTATCCCAGGTTAGGGTCTCATTCCTCTCCTGCCTCCTCATCAGGATCGCGTATAATGCTCTCGCCTCCCTAGACTGGGGGGATAGTCCGAGCATCTTCCTAACCTTGTCATAGAATTCTCTCGACGCAATCCTCACCTCCCTAGCCACCCTGAACGGCGCCTCGACCCTCGCATACCCGCCCTTCCTCTTAGCGGCCTCGGCCAGATCTGGAACATTGAATTCTCCATCCCAATCCACTACGAGGAGGTGGACCGGCTGATCCCTCGGGGTCTGGGTCAATAATCCCATGAGGATTGTTAGGAGGAGGGTGGTCTTACCCGTTCCAACCCCGCCGCAGTCCAATAACCCCTGTCTAAGCAAGGTTCTCAGCCCAAGCCTCAATGGGGTGTCTGTTGGATAGATGGTTCCAACCCTTATGCTGAGCTCTGGTGGAGATAGGAATTGTTCGAGTTCTTTTGGAGTCGGCCTATAGACGTCGATGAGTGGGGGTATTGGGAATAGGTGGGGCTGGATCTGGCCATCCTCCTCGTACCCGACTTGCTGGCATAGCGCCTTCCAAGTCTCCCTCTCCACATCCCTCTTCGCCAAGCCATCTCTAACGAGCTTATCATCATAGCTTGAGGTCGGCCTTCTAATAGGGTTCAACTCGACTTGTAGGAATATCTTTCTCCCATCGACCTCGACGTATAGATATTCGCCCTTATACACCCGCTCTCCCTTGAATAGGGTTATCTCGACCCTATCATTCAGGTATTCTCCACTTGTGCTCAATACCCTTCCTATAGGCTTCATACGTAGAACTCACCCCACCTCGCCATCACGCTCCCCCAAGCCTTCTCAGGAAATCTAGATATTATGGATTCCAGAGCCTCCGCGTATAGGTCCCTGATGAGCCTCTTCGATAGCTTCACCTCCTCATCGGCCATCATCACCATCGCTGGAACTCCTCTCACGGGATCGCATGTCGAGAGTATGTAGGAGAGGACGCTCTCCGCCGTTTCATCAGATATGTAGCTTGGGAAATCAACCCTGAACGGCAATATCCTCCTATCGCTTATCGTCTTGAGATAGGTGTATCTGAATGCGAGCCTCACCCTGCGAGCATAATGGTCTCTCGGAGGCCATGGATAGCACTCTCCAGCCGATAGAACCGCTGAAAGTATTGTCGAGTCTCTGAACTTCGATTGCAAGCCAAGCTCCATCGAGATAAATCTCTGCTGGGGTCTCTTGACGAAACCTGCTAAGACCACACTCTTTTCTTCACATCTATTCACAAGCCTTCTCACGGCTTCAAGGTATTCTCCTCTAAATCTTGGGATGGGGATCAGCGGTCCATCGACGATCAATAGATCGACATCATCCACGGCCTTCTCTGCGGTCTTCATCAACATAGTCTCCCTCGCATTATCCACCTTCGCCATGAAATCCTCATCAGCTTCGTCCATGCCTTGTTCGAGTATTATGGGGTCGGCCAATCCTCTCTCAAATCTCAATCCATCGAGCTTCACATATAAGGCTGCTAGGATCGCTATCATCGTATCTCCGAGGGTTATCGTGGAGCTTCCAGCGTCGGCTGCCGCGATCTTATCGAATCTCCAGCGATCTCCAACCGCTCTACCCTGAATCGATTCCACTATCTTTGAGAGAGATTTGCTGAATTCTGAGACCTTCTCCGAGAGCTTTCTCTCAAGTTTCTCCCTAATCCTCTTGACGAGCTCTGGATAGGTCTTGACCTCCTCAAGCTCCCTCAACTCCTCCAAGGATCGAGCCACCCATGAACAATATCCAGCTAACGGGATTAATTGTTTCGGGAGGTGGCTGAAAATGGAGGAGTATTATTTCAGGGTTATGCTCTTGCTTACATGGGGCAGTATCACCTCACATCTTATATCCCCAACCCTCTTAAGCCTCTGGAACTCGTATGGCCTCTCGGTATGTATTGGGATGACCGCCCTCGGATCAACCTCTTCGATTATCTTTAGGATGCTCTCCCTATCGGCGTGGCCTGAGGAATGCGCCATCCTCATATCGAGTCTGAGGAGGTCTACCCACTCCAAGAACTTCCCCCAGCTTATCTCCTGCTCCTCATCGTGAGGCTCGCTTGTGGAGACTATCAGCCTTGATCCCGGCTCGGGTCTGATTTGGGCGAGTTCTAGAACATAGTCTAGGCTGTTCGCGATCAAGATGTATTTTCCTTGGTCTTTCGAGATCTCCTCAGCCTTCCTCAACACTCCATCTCTCCTGCCATCCAATCTACTCTCGTAAACCTCTCTCATCCATCTCCGATAATGGCGTGGGCTTAGGTCATAGCCTCCACCCCGCAGAGACCTCCTCTCAAAATAGATACACGCATCTTTCAAGCTTGGTAGAGCTACCTTAGTCTTCGCCTCCATCAGCTTGTCTATTAGGTAGGCGAGCCTAGGAGATAATATTGGAGTCCTATCAAGCCTCCTAGCTATCTCGATTATACCCCTAACCCTGTCGAGGTCTGTTTGGGAGACCATCACGCATGCGAATTTCTCCGGCTTCTCCGCGACATATTCCTCGATCATCTTGAAGACGTTTTCCTCGGAGATATTCGTCGAGGTATCTATCCTCGTCCCCTCGATTAGAAGGTAGTCCACCCCGCAAACCTTCTCCAAAAATCTCTCGGTCAAATCCTTCCGAGGGCCATGGATCCTGATATCTCCCGTGTAGGCTAGAGATGCGTCTTCGACTAGGAATCCAAATGAGGCTGGAACCGAGTGATCCACGGGA
>JAGGTD010000025.1 GCA_021163925.1 Nitrososphaerota archaeon | reverse complement strand
CCTGCATCTCCCTCTTCTCCTCTGGTGTTGGCGGTTTGAGGTTCGCAAACTTATACTGTTTGCGAACATCAAACCGCCAACACCAGAGGAGAAGAGGGAGATGCAGGCTCGATGCAGTGCGTATGTGAAGCAGATGACGCACTGTCGCCAGTGCCGCGCAGATGCTATCGGCAGACTGGGTAAGGATATCCAGCAGCAGTTCTTCGCACGCCATGCCCAAACTCAATCTTAAGCCTAATTAAAGTTTATCTACCGGCATAATAAAGGTAATCGTAGATGAAATGATGCTTCCCATAATTTCCATAGAAATTGACGGAAAAATCGTAGCGAGCTTTGATATAGGGGGCTATACTACAATTAGTGGTAAAACTCTATATATTTATTTAAGAAGTATTTATAAGCCAATAGCAAGAAATCCAGAAATAATGGAATTATGCGGGAATCAAGTTAATCTGAAGGTTCTTGGGATAGAAATACCCGCAAGAGAATTAGTAGAATATTGGAATTCTCTTGAGGATTATAGAGGTTTTAAATTAAGCGAAGCTACTCAGGCTTTCTTTTCAAAGGAAGCAATTATTTACGCAAAATATCATCGACTTCCATCTCTTCCCCTTTGGATAGATATTATTGAGCTAATAGGTCTTATGTATTACTTTGAGAAAGAACTTGATAAGAACTATGATTTCGAAGGAGAAATTGTCGAGATAAAAAAGAAATTAAATGAGGCTGTGAATAGCAAATGGTATAGCAATTATGACTTTAAAAAGAGGTTAGAAAAAGGGATACCTTCTGTTATTAATGTAATTCGTTCATATAGAAGCGAACTTCGATTTGCAAAATTACTGGCAGATTCTGATATCGAATTTCTCTTTGTAAGAGAGAAAGGAGATATAAAGCTTTATAATAATTCTTTGAGAATTGACGTTACGAAAGCAGAAGACTTAAGTAATTTACCTTCTTTAAAGGTCGGATATCCTTTTCCAAAAGAAAAAGCTTCTTTGCGTAGATTTGTAAGCGATGTAAGAAAAGGACTGAGAAATAAAGTTGAAGACAAGACTGTAAAGGCTCAAATAGTGGCTATAGATGTCTCAAACGTACCTCAATTAGAGTTTAATATGTATGCTTTACAGAAGTTTGGAGAAGTGGAATACGATTATCATTTCTGGATAGAGGAGGCTATTAAAGAAGCCAAAGAAGGGAGGAAGCCAATTATATTATTTTCGCATAATTACGGCATAAACATAGAAGACTGCGCTGTTACTTTGTCTTCCGACCTATTTCTGGCTTAGGCACTTCGTTCCGTAATTCGTAGTTTCTTTAGTCTTTTTTAAATTTTTTCTAACTGATCTGTGTCCAACCAGTTTGCACTTATAATTTATGTCAAACATTAGCATCTTTGTCAAAATCAATTTCCAAGGAAGGGAAAAATCTTTGGAATATAAAAAGGAAGATAGAGGTTATAAATTTAGAAGACTATTGTCTACCATCAACAACGTTTTGGTTTTGTTAATAACAGATTTTGTCCAACTTCTCGGATAATGCCACCTTTCTACTATTTGGTCTACAGCGGTTATCCTGACACCACGGTAAAAAGGTGACTTTCTGAAAGCGTTGGGAAGCAAGCTGAGTTCTGCAATAATTTCCCAAGGACGCATATTGGGATTTCTAAACTCGCTAATGAGTTCCTCTGCGATTGCAGCTTCTATTGGGCTGACGTATAAAGGATTTGACTCAAATAATATAGGCACTCTCTCTATTGCAGCTTCTACTTTCGCTCGAAAATACTCGGAGTGCAATATGTCAGATGACTCAGCTCTTTTTATCTCATCAGCAGTAATACCTCTGAAAACATTCAAAATCTCTATTTCTGATCTTGCTTTATTCTCTTTTAACCCATTTCTAAGTAACTTATATTCTTCGTTTGTTAACTTACTAACGATTTTAAACATTACTTCTGGATTTTCATGAGCTAAAATGTATATAGCCAATTGACCAGTCGGAGTTATTTGCTCCCTCCATGATGCATTTCGCAGAGCACCGATAAAGAGATTTACTATTAAATCATCAGTCTTGATAAAACAATACCATCTTATCGGCTCAGTAGCAATCCTAGTAATCTCATCGACTTTTTGCTCTAAAATCTTACTACTTCTTGTAACCCCTTCAATTTCTCTTTTGTTGGCTATTCTATTCATTAATTTTCTAAAATAGTATCGAACGGTTCTTGGTTCCACTGATAAAAAATTAACAAGAGACAAACTATTGAGCCTATCTATTGCTAAGTTGTAATATCCAGCATCGAGCTCCTTCTCTAAGCGTTCTCTTTCCGTTTCTCCCACATCCGCAAGCATTTTGAAAATGGCTGTATATAAAGGATCAGCCTCCTTGATACCTTTTATCTGTAAAAGTTTCGTCACTTTAGATTCTAAAGAACCAACCCTTATTTTCTCTTTCTTCCTCATTTTTATTTAAATTATATCTTGACTTTGTTTATTATAATATGGACATTGTCAAATTAGATTTAGCTAAGCCTGAACTCAAACTCTTTGGCATCTCCGCAAGTCCCCGTATAGCAGCAACCGATTGGATAGTCAGGGCGGGTCTGAGATATGCTACGGATAACTGGGGTGCGAAGACACGATATTTCTCGGCTCACGGCAAGAAAATCAATTTCTGTATCCATTGCGACCACTGTATAAAAGAAGGTGAGTGTATCCATAACGATGCGATGAACGAGGTGTATTCAGGATTTGAGTGGGCGGATGCAATCCTGATTGGAACACCAGTATATCAGGGCACACTAAGTGGGCAGGCAAAAGTTATCATGGACCGTATGAGAGCGTTTGTAGCGAGTAACCCACATGCACTGCGTGGCAAGCTGGGGGCGGCAGTTGCTGATGGCGGTGACCGTATAGGAGCTCGCTATCAGGTCAATACATGATTTCTATCTGATAAATGAGATGATACCGGTAGGAGGAGGAGCTTTTGGCGCGAACCTCGGTGCAACCTTCTGGTCAAAGGATAAAGGTGCAGATGGGGTAAGAGCGGATGAGGAGGGTTTGATTTTAATGACGCTTTTACTTATTTTAGCATTATGAAATGCGGGGATGAGCGTAATATTTTTTCTACAAGCTCGGCTCTGCAAAAGATATTTATATAAGAAAAAAGACTAACTTTAACTTGGTGATAAAATGAGAATAATTTTCACTGCGTTGATAAAGGAAGAGGCAGAAGGTGGGTACTCGGTATTGTGTCCGGAGTTGGGGGTTGCGAGTCAGGGAGAAACGATAGAGGAGGTAAAGAAGAACATAGTTGAGCCTGTTGAGTTATACCGGCAATAAGCAAGGGATTTAGAAATCTAACAGGAA
>JAGGTD010000033.1 GCA_021163925.1 Nitrososphaerota archaeon | reverse complement strand
GCTAAGATCTCGAACATCCCTCAACAATCCCCTAGAAAAGCATTTAACAAATCTTCCTGAAAAGCGGTAAGACTAATTAGGTTGAGGGATTTGGATGGCTTAGGAGCGAGTTGATGGAGACCGAGATAATCTTCGAGCCAGACTTAAAGGATCTCAAAGCCCCGGGATCCATCCTGATCGAGGGGCTTCCAGGAGTGGGCTTGGTGGCTAAGGGGGCGGTGGCCTACCTACTTGAGAGCCTCGGAGGGAGGAGGATCTGTAGATTCTATTCACCATATTTCCCAACGGCTGGATATGTTAGGGATGGCAGGCTCATCCCATGCTTCGCAGACCTATACTATGTCGAGGAGCCCAAGCCCCTGCTCCTCCTCTATGGAAACTCTCAGCCCTCATCCTATTATGGGCAGCATGAATTCTGCGACAAGGTTCTCAAGGTATGCTTGGGGATTGGGGCGAACTTCATCCTAACCCTCGGAGGATATGGTAAAGAGGATGTCTCCGAGAAGAGGAAGGTCTACGTATCCTCGACGAGGCTTGAAACGATTAGGTCCGCGCTTAAGCGTATCGATGCAGAGGTCTATGATGGGCAGATAATAGGAGCCGCCGGCCTCCTGATAACCCTAGCGGGAGATCAAGGGATAGACAATCTCTCGTTATTGGTTGAGGCTGGTAGAACGACGCCCGACTTCTACTCAGTTCGCAGGGCATTAGAGTCTGTCAATAAACTCCTAGACTTGGGATTGGAGATAGGGGACATATACTCAATTTCAAGAGCATATGTGAACGTGGTTCAACGACTTGAGTCATGACTTGAAGGGATGTGGAGATGAGCAAGATCTCGACGAGATCGCGTGGAATACATCTCGAGACCTTCTTTGGATCGGCTGAGATAGGCTTATTCGCCGTTCCAACCGAGGATATATGCCTAGTTCCTCCAAGGCTTAAGCTTAGGCAGAAGAGGCTGATCCAAGAGGTTCTCGGAGTGAAGGTGATCCCAACAACCCTCGCAGGCTCAATACTCCTATCAACCATGGCGGCGGGAAATAGCAATGGCCTGATCTTGTCGAAGATGGTTTTGGACGAGGAGGTGGAGAAGATAAAGAGGTCTGTGGGCGACATAAACATAGCGCTCTTGGAGAGCAAGTATACGGCGGTTGGAAACCTCATCCTAGCCAATGATAAGGCAGCCCTCATAAGCAGCATTCTCCCGAGAAAGGCTGAGAAGCTGGTTCAAGACGTTCTCGGAGTCGAGGTGGTTAGGGGTAGGATAGCGAATAGAAGCTATGTCGGATCCCTAGCGATAGTTACGAATGAGGGTGGACTGGTATATGCTGGGGTGTCGGAGGATGAGGAGAGGTGGCTGAGCGAGATCTTCAAGGTAACCATCCTCCCAGGAACGGTCAACGATGGAGTGAAGTTCGTTAGAAGTGGGATAATAGCGAATAGTAAAGGGGCGATCATAGGATCGGTCACAACAGGGCCTGAGATGATGACCATATCGAGGGCGCTCGGGGTCTAGAGGTATAGTTGGATGTGCGGGATTCCCCCAACCTTTATGACCGCCTTCTCGACTATGAACCCCTTTCTCACAGCATATGAGACGGCCTTCTCTCCAAGCATATTCACGATAGTGGCCTGCTTGAGATATTTGTCGAGATCATCGCTCGCTATCAAGACCCCTCCATAGAAGGATTTACTGACCTCGATCGAGCAACTCTCACTTAGCTTGAGCCTCTTACCAAGTAGCTCCTCATCGCATACGGCGAGGATGGTCTCACCAACCTTTGAATGATGTAGCTTTATCCAAAAGCGATCGACCATCCTTCGATCCCCGCTCAGCGATCCCAATAATCGTTGAATGCGCTCAAATATAAGTGAATTTTCAGAAATGTTCAAGTCCTATGGCTATTATTCTAAATATGTGATGGCGGTGACTTTGGATGAAGGAGGCGCTGATGAATAAGATCGCTGGAGAGATAATCTTATCCCTAAATCCCGGAACCGTGATGAGGAAGTGGAGAACCCTATTCAACCTCACCCAGAGCGAGGTGGCGAGATCGATGGGCATCTCGCCCTCGGTTCTAAGCGACTACGAGAACAATAGGAGGAAGTCTCCTGGAACGAAGTTCATCAGAAAATTTGTGGTGGCCTTGATCGAGGCGGATATGAGGAGGGGTGGGGCGAATGTCAGGAGATACTCGATGCTTCACAGGGATCTGAGCCCAGCGGTCATAGATATGGCCGAGTTCGAGTCTCCGAGGAGCGTTGGGGAGCTGGTAAACCTACTGGATGCGGAGATCTTGGTTGGGGAGAAGTGGTTGAGCTCACCGCTCTATGGATATACGGTGATAGATAGCTTGAGGGCGATAAGATCCTTGGAGGCCCTAGACTTCCTATACCTCTTCGGGAGAAACCCTATGAGGGCCATGATATTCACGGGGGTGAGTAGGGGGAGGTCTCCCATGGTGGCCGCCAGACTATATCCAGTAAAGCCTAAGATGATAGTGATCCATGGGCCGGTGGACAGGGATCACGTGGACTCGCTCGCGGTCGAGCTCGCGAGGCTTGAGGACATATGCTTCGCCTTAAGCATGGTTGGAAGCGTTGACGAACTGGTTGAGAGGCTTAGAGGGCTTCAGGAATGATCCCTTAATACGAGCCATGGACAATCTTTATCCATGATCCCGGTCAAGGACATCAAGCTATGGCCCGGGATGAAGATCTCGGAGCTGTTGGAGCAGTTTGAGGAGTCTGGGGGATTCGGAGCAAGATACCTTGGAATCGCCTCGAGGATCTTCTTGGAGATGTTGAGAGATGGTGAGTGCTTCAGATTCCTATCATTCGTGGCCGCCCCGATCTCAACGGGATTCAGGGGAATTATAGCCGAGGCGATTAGACGTAAGATGTTCCACGCAATCATAACGACATGCGGCGCCCTCGACCACGATATAGCGAGGTCGCTCGGAGAATACTATAACGGCGACTTCAGGCTCGACGATGCTAAGCTTAGGGGAGAGGGCTATCATAGGCTTGGAAGCGTGGTCATCCCACTCGAATCATATGGGCCTACGATCGAGAGATTCGTCCAAGAATGTTTAGAAGAGGCTTACTCAAATGGCGTCAGGGAGGTTGGGAGCTATGAGGTTTCGAGGATCTTAGGTGAGAGGCTTGAGAATGAAAACAGCATACTCCACCTAGCTGCGAGAAACGGAATTGAGATATTCGTTCCAGGCATAATGGATGGGGCCGTTGGAACCCAGCTCTGGCTATTCCAGCAGAGGAGGAGGGACTTCAAGCTAAACCTGTTCAGAGATTGCGAGAGATTATCTGAGATCGTGTTTAGGGCTAAGAGGACTGGAGCGGTCATGATAGGCGGAGGGATATCGAAGCATCACACACTCTGGTGGAATCAATTCAAGGATGGATTGGATTACGCCATCTACATCACAACCGCATGCGAGTATGATGGAAGCCTGAGCGGGGCATTGGTCAGCGAGGCCGTTTCATGGG
>JAGGTD010000076.1 GCA_021163925.1 Nitrososphaerota archaeon | reverse complement strand
GTTGAATGATATGCTTGAGGTTGCGAGGGTTGATCCATGATAGGCTCCGATGAAGCTCAAGAATATTCTTTTATCGGTGTGCCAGATCATCGACCTCAGGGCGGCATCCATGGCCTCCGATCCGCTGTTCACGAATATGGCTCTGAGATCGCCTCTAATCGGAGCGATCTTCGAGAGTTCTTCGACAAGCTCCAATGCTTCTTCACTGTAAGCCGCCCTCAAACTATATGTTGGAAGGTTTTCAGCCTGCCTGACTATGGACTTCACGACTTCTGGATTTAATCCTCCCAGCGGGAGGGTTCCGAAACCTGCGGTGAAGTCTATGTATAGGTTTCCATTTAGGTCTTCGACTATCGCTCCCTCAACCCTCTTAACCACCAATGGATACTGTCTCATATATGATCTGGCCATGAGCTTCACATCTCTTGAGATTATCTCGCGGACTCTTCCACCGATTGGATAAGATGTTATCTTTGGAGCCTCCGTGTTCATGAATTAAGATCTCCCATAGATGTTTTTAAAGGATTTATCTCCCAACAACTATCTCCATATAGCTGACATATCTCCTCCTCCCTCTCTCGAAGACATCGCTTCCTATGGCTATCTCCCTTATCTTGAGCTCCGAGTAAAAGCTCTTCTTTAGGAGCATCACGGTCCTTATACAGTTCTCTATATTCCTCCCCCTAGCCCTCAAGACTATCTCCCTCTGGCCTCGATTGAATAGGGTGATGCATGCCGTCACGTAGCGGATCGCCTTCTTCCTCCCAACGATGACGGTCGCCCTCTCCATAGGGGGCATTAGAATAGGGATTTAGAAGGTTAAAAATGATTAGGCCAAAAGCGTTAGGATGGCGGAGAGTAATGGAGCGGCGGCGGCGAATGAGATAAATAGCCTCAATCCCGTCATTGTCATCTTCTCGGCCTCGGAGAGAAATCTCTCGGACATAACCCTTATCCCAGTGAACCTCAGCCTCACCCTAGAGACCTCCATGTGCTTAAGCCTCTCTAAGGCGTTGGAGACGGCTTTGAACGCATCTTCAGCCAAGCTCTTCGCCGGGATAACCTCGCCTAGAGGGTGGTAGCCTCTTCCCCCAAGCTTCAGCCCATTAACTATGTGGGTATCCGTGGTCAAGACCTCTACCATCTGAAAACCGAGTCCTCTTAACCGCTTAATGATCTCCTCCCTAACCTCTGGAAGGGCGTTATTCCCATCCAAGGCTATGATCGCCATAAGCCTCTTATCCGAACATAGGGTTAATGCCGAGATCCCTAGAGGCCCCATCCCATCTTCAAGCGAATATGGAGGTGGCCTGATCCAAGAGTATCCCACATTCAGCTCTCCTCCGCCAACCTGTTTAATATTTGAGGCAGCCTTAATGACCTCCCTCAACTTTGAGATACTGTTTCCTTCAAGCTCCTCTACATCATTTGAGAAACTATTATGGCAGTCGACCACGATAAGACTCTCGTCCTCGATGCCGTCTAGGATCGATGGTGGGATGTCCTCCATCCCACTTGGATGAAGGGTTAGTAGGAGGAGCTTCGAGTCTCCCAGCGTGATTAAGGAAGCTTTAGCCACCCCACTATGTAAGGCTATCGGTAGGCCGATACATGACTTAAACGATAGTTTTTGAGAATTCTCCACGACCTCAACTATCCTCTCAGCTATCCTCCTACAATCCCTCATTGAGATTATGTTGTTTGAGTGGCCTGACAAGCCCTTAAAGAAGATCACATCAACCCCAATCCTATCAAGCTTATCAGCTATTAGATATGGGAGACCGCTGCTCCCAAAATCTCTGAATGGACCTGGATGAAATCCTGGGATCACCACGACGAGTTCGGGCTTAGGCGAGCCGCATTCCCTAAAGATTAAGAGATCCACCTCTATCTCAGATTCATCGTCAAATGACTCCGCTATCTCTTCCAGAGACTCTTTCTCACCATCTAATATTAGTGCTAGGCTGGCCGTCGAGTATCTTATCAAGCTTATCTCTCTTACATTGATCTCGTTGAGGATTAGGAAGAGGAGTATGGCTGAGATAAACCCCATTGAGTAGCTGGAGATTAGGGCGAGTTTAAAGACGCGATTTTGTGAGAGGATTATTGAGGGCAGTAGCTCGCAGGACATCGCGGAGATTAGAGGTGGAAGGATCTTCAGATAATCTCTCTCAGCCAAGGTTAGAGTCACTATGACCCTGATGAACATCCCGAATCCTATGATCATCGGCGATAGAATGGCTCCAAATGGAGTTAGGAGTGGAAGGAGGCCCAACGCTATAAACGCCATGGAGATCGTCGTGACCTGATTCAACCTCCTAAAATTGAGAAGCCCGATCCTAAACCTTGAGACGATATAGTTTATCAGCAATGGAATGTATATGCCGAGGGCCGCGGGTAACGGCTCTTCAATCAATCCACCAATGAAGATTATGGAAAGTAAGCAGATCGTCGACATGGCGGCGGCCAAGCCTAGTAGATTTCCTGGAAGTGGAATGCTCCAGAGATACTTGTAGAGCGATGCTATTCGAGAGGTGCTGCTCCGTCTTCGCAACTCGATCAAGTCTCCCAAGTTCGGCGAATTTATAAGTCTAATCGCGGAGTTCCGTGAGAAAACTATATGCCTATCAAACTCTCCCTAAGATTTGGAGATTGTCCAAGATAACGGTCTTGAGGCACGGAGGTCTAATCGTCAAGACGCCGGAGACCGAGCTATGGCTAGACTCAGCTAGATCTAAGAGAGATCTCACCCTAATCTCCCACGCCCACTCAGACCACGTTCCAAGAAATCTTGGAAGAGTTATCTTAACCCCTGAGACCGCGAGCATCCTTAAGATCTTCAGGGATGGATTCGACTGGATAGGCTTGAGGTTCGGCGAGTGTATAGAGTTTAGGGATGTGAAGATCTCCGCGGAATCCTCCGGCCATGTCTTGGGATCGAGTCAATTCCTGATAGACTCTGGAGATGAGAGGTTCGTCTATACGGGAGACCTAAACGTATATGATAGCATAGTCTTGAAGGGAGCTAAGCCCATCGAGGCGGATAAGCTCGTGATAGAGGCGACCTATGGATCTCCAAACTATATCTTCCCGAGGAGGGAGGAGATCTACGCGAGGATAATAGATTGGATAATCAAGACGATTAGGTCGGGCGAGATACCGGCGTTTAAGGTCTATGCATTGGGGAAGGCTCAGGAGATAATGAAGCTCGTCAACACCTATCTTAAGGTTCCCGTGATAACGAGCTGGACTGTATCGAAGATCGCGGAGAAATATGTCGATCACGGGATAAGATTGAGCTATCTCCCAATCTATAGCGATGAAGGGCTTGAAGCCTTCTCACAGGGAGAATGCGTCTATATCGCGAGTAAGCGGAGGAATCCGCCGAGCAAGAGGAGGATTAGGTGGGCGGTTGCGACAGGCTGGGCTCTAAGATATAGGTATAGTGGATTCGATGAAGCCTTCCCATTAAGCGGGCACTCAGACTACCCGGGCTTGATCAGATATGTTGAGGAGAGCAGGCCTAGAGAGATCTACGTGGTTCATGGATTCGTTAAGAGCTTCGTCAAGCAGCTTAGGAGGAAGGGTTTCAA
>JAGGTD010000053.1 GCA_021163925.1 Nitrososphaerota archaeon | reverse complement strand
ATAGTGAGCTTCCGCGTGGATAAAAAGCTCAAGGCTAGGATGGATAGGCTTCGGCACATCAATTGGAGCGAGCTCCTCAGGAGATATGTGGAATCGGTTGTGGAGCAGGAGGAGCGGAGGCTTAGAGCATCGAAGGATTTTACGGCCATGAAGCGCGCGGTCGAGGAGATGGATAGGCTCGCCAAGCTCTGTAAGGGATCAGGGTGGATTGGAGAGGAGGAGGTGATCAAATGGAGGAGGAGACGCTTCTCATACTCGACGCAAGCGTAGCCGTGAAATGGTTCACCATGGAGCCCTTACGCGACAAAGCATTAATCATCAGGAATAAGTATGTTAATGGAGAGCTAGATCTAGAGGCGCCGAGCCTCCTATACTATGAGGTGGCAAACGCCCTCCGATACAATCCAAGGTTCGGGATCGAAGAGGTGAGGTCGGCTGTTAGAGCATTAGAAGACTTGGCGATAACCATCTACGACTTTAAGGGCGAGCTGGCCTCAAGGGCGGTGGAGCTGGCCTACCGGTTCGGCATAACGATTTATGACGCGGCATACGTTGCCCTCGCAGCGATGAGGAACGCCACCCTCTACACGGCAGATAAAGAGGTGGTGGTGAAGGTCTCCTCCGAGAATGTGAAGCATCTATCAGAGGTAAAAGCCTAACTAAACCATAGTCGATGAAGAACTAAAAAGGAGGCTCTTAAACCTTTGAGAGGAGCGGCGGATAGGTGGGCTGGGATTGACTCCGATAAAGATTCCGAGGCGGGTTAGGCTGATGAAGCTTAAGAGGCCGGAGTTCGTTAGGCAGGAGAGCTGGAGATATGTCAGGCTCAAGCCAAATTGGAGA
Source organism: Nitrososphaerota archaeon (assembly GCA_021163925.1). Lineage (GTDB taxonomy): Archaea > Thermoproteota > Nitrososphaeria_A > Caldarchaeales > Wolframiiraptoraceae > AUK039. The sequence continues at coordinate 3,249 of JAGGTD010000053.1, read as the reverse complement.
AGGCCTAGGGGAAAGGATAGTAAGATGAGGCTTCAAAGGAGCGGCTGGCCACCCCTAGTGAAGATAGGCTACCGAACCCCGAAGAAGTATAGGGGCCTCCACCCAAGCGGCTACAAGGAGGTCTTGGTCTACAGGCCTGAAGACCTCCTAGGATTGGATCCAGAGACTCACGCCGTGAGGATAGCTGGATCGGTTGGGATGCGTAAGAGGATGAGGATAGTCGAGGAGGCGGAGAAGCTCGGATTAAAGATCTTGAATCCGCCGATCGCGGCGAAGCCCGCCGAGGAGGTCGAGGTGGTGGAGCCGGAGGAGGTGGAGAAGCCTGAAGAGCTGGAGGAAGAGGAGAAGGTAGAAGAGGTGGAGGCCGTAAAGCCTGAAGAGATGGGGGAGGGAGGCGAGGTAGATGCCGGCGAAGCTTGAGTTCCAGAAGAGGGTTGCCGCAGACCTCCTAGGCTGTGGTGTGAATAGGGTTAGATTCGATCAGGAGAGGCTCGACGAGATCTCGGAGGCCATAACTAGAGAGGAGATAAGGTTCCTGATCAAGGATGGGGCGATCTACAAGGCTCCAGAGAAGGGGACTAGTAGGGCGAGGGTTAGGGCTAGGAAGCGGAAGAAGAGGAAGCGTGGGCCGGGGAGCAGGGAGGGCGCCAAGTATAGTAGGATCTCTAGGAAGGAGCTTTGGATGATGAGGGTCAGAGCTCAGCGGAAGAAGCTTAGAGAGCTCAGGGACAAGAAGCTCTTGACGAAGTCGGATTATAGGAGGGTCTATAAGATGGTTAAGGCAGGTGCATTCAAGTCGACCGCAGCCATGCTCGAATACCTCAAGGAGAATAACTTGATTAGGAGGCCGTTGATGTGAGCATGCTTAAGCGACTTCCACCTAGGAGGAGGAGAGAGGGATTAACGGATTATAGGATGAGGCTTAAGCTCGTGAAGTCCGGGCTTCCAAGACTCGTCATCAGAAGGACGAATAGATACATCATAGTTCAGGTGATCAAATGTAGGGAGGGCGGGGATGAAACCCTCCTAACCGTGACCTCCAAGAAGCTCTTAGAATATGGTTGGAGAGGCGGGCTGAAGAACATCCCAGCATCCTACCTAACAGGACTCCTCGCAGGAATCCAAGCGAAGAAGAAGGGAATAAGGAAGGCGATAGTAGATATTGGATTGCATAAGCCGGTTAAGGGCTCGAGGGTCTTCGCGGCGGTTAAGGGGTTCATCGACGCTGGAGTGGATGTTCCGGCTGGAGAGGAGATCTTCCCGGATGAGGAGAGGATTAAGGGATCTCATATAAGCGACTATTATCGAAGAATTAGGGAGGAGGGCTTGGAGACGAGACAGTTCTCGAAGGTCGGCGAAATTTATGAGGAGCTTGAGAAGCACTTCGAGGAGGTTAAGGAGAGGATATTGAGGGAGGCTGAAGAGGCTTGAGCGAGGAAGAATGGGTTCCTAAGACAAAGGTTGGGAGGATGGTGAAGGAGGGGAAGATAACATCTCTCGCGGAACTCTTCGCAAACCATCTAAGGATAACCGAGGTGGAGATAGTCGACTACTTATTGCCTGAATTGGAGCAGGAGGTGATCGACATAAACCTAGTTCAAAAGCAGACTGACGCAGGCGAGAGGTCTAGATTCAGGGCCATAGTGGTCGTTGGGAATAGGGATGGATATGTTGGATTGGGGACGGGTAAGGCGGTCCACGTAGTCTCGGCGATAGAGAAGGCGATAAGAAACGCGAAGAGAAACATAATCCCCGTTAAGAGGGGGTGTGGAAGCTGGGAATGCGCATGCGGAGCACCTCACAGCCTCCCACTCAAGGTCGTCGGGAAGTGGGGAAGCGTTAGGATAGAGTTGATCCCAGCTCCGAGAGGCGTTGGAATAGTTGCGGGCGAGGCGGCCAAGGTGGTCTTAGAGCTCGCTGGGGTTGAGGATGTCTGGACGAGAACTTATGGCGAGACTAGGACGACCCTATCCTTCGCGGGCGCCACATACATGGCATTAAGGAATACGAATAAGATCGTCTTGCCGAGCATGTGGGGGAGAGGGGCTTGAGCGATGAATGCAACTCCTTATTGGTGATTAGGATTAGGGGCGGGGTTAAGGCGAGTAGGGATGAGCTCGCAACCCTCAAGATGCTTAACCTGACTAGGGCGAATAGGGCCACGATAATCCCGAAGACTCCGAGCTTCATCGGGATGTTGAAGAAGGTTGAACACTACATAACTTGGGGAGAGCCGAATCTCAAGACGATAAAGACTTTCTTGAGGAGGATTGAGCTATTGGGAGGTGGGAGAATCGATGGAGAATTTCTGAAGAGGCTTGGATTCGACTCCCTAGACCAGCTCGCGGAGAAGATCTACAAGGGAGAATTGGCCTTAAACAAGCTTAAGGATAAGGGAGTGAGGCCATACGTGAGACTCCATCCACCAAAGGGAGGATTCAAGGGGACGATCAAGAAGCATGTCTCGGTTGGAGGGGAATATGGGTATAGGGGTGAGAGGATAAACGAATTATTTGTGAGGATGACCTAAATCCAAGATCTAGGGAACTCACCGTCATATTCCATTCCAAGAGCTAGAAGAGAATAAGCGCCAGATGAGGTTGATCTAAAAGCCCTATCCAGAATCTCGATGAGTCTTCTATCAAGCAGAGGTGAAGCGTTTGAACATTATATGGCCCATCAGCTTCAATGGTTGGAAGAATGAAAAATTATTAGGTTATTCCCTCTTGCCTTATTGTGAGGCTTATGAAGACTCTTCTTTTGACCGATGAGGAGGTAAGGGGGATACTCTCGATGAGGGAGCTCATAGATGCGGTTGAGGAGGCTTTCCGCGAGAAGGCTCTCGGGAGGGTTCAGATGCCCACCAAGCTCTACATATTCTATGATCGCGGGGATCTCAGGGTCATGCCCTGCCACATACCCTCGCTAAAGCTATCCTCGGTCAAGGTTGTCAACTCCCATCCCGGGAACAGGGAGAAGGGTCTCCCAACCGTCATGGCCACGATCCTCCTAATAGACCCGGAGACAGGGTTCCCGAAAGCCATCATGGGAGGAACCTGGATAACCGCCATGAGGACCGGGGCCGCCGGAGCCATCGCCGCGAAATACCTCGCGAGGAAAGATTCCAGGATCGCGGCCTTCATCGGCGCGGGAACCCAGGCCAGGACCCAGTTGATGGGGCTTCTCGAGGTCATGGAGTCCCTCCGGGAGATCAGGGTATTCGATATTAGGCCCGAGGCCGAGAGAAGG
>JAGGTD010000031.1 GCA_021163925.1 Nitrososphaerota archaeon | reverse complement strand
TGGGGGTTGTTCGAGTCATCTGCACCGCCTCCACATGCTCAGCATGCTGTGCAGCTTCACGCAGCCACCTCAAAATTGTATCCTCTGCTCTGGTGTGCGTTTGCGATAGGAGATTGCCCCAAAGGTCTCTGTGAATGTCCACCCGCAGGTCTCGCACTGGTAACACTCTCACTTTACGCGTCCAAACTTCTTCACTTTTTATCCCCCCTATGCTATTATCTATACTCAGTAGTTCGTAAAGTGACATTATGTATATAGCATAAATGCTTTTTTGATTCCGGGACATGAATACTTTACATCACTTCCTCAAACACACATAGGCTTAAAAGATGGTCACTCAGATGATATATAGGACTATATAAAAAAATCCTAAAAGCCATTTTTCAGCCGTTTTATCCCTCAAAAAGTCGGATTTTGGCGATGAAGTATGCTAATAGGGTAGGGGCATGTAGTCAAAGAAGCCAAACTCATCCTCGATTCTTCTCGCGACTTGTCTCAGCATGGTCTTAAACGACCACTGGACTGGCTCTCGTCCACCTCTCCTTCTAACACTCAGATACATCCAGTGCACGTAGATCCAGATGTTCATCAATAGAAAGCCGATACCCACATAGAGCAATCTAAGAACCGGATCTCTTGATGAGGTCCTCGCCCTTGCCGTGTTCATCAATCTATGGCTGGATTCTATGCCAAAACGCTTTCTGTACTCTTTATACGTTTTCGTAACGGGTATATCCATATCATAGACCGCATAAGCGAAGTACTCCACACTGTGTCTGCCGTATTTCCCTTTGGAGTATTTTACCACGATGTTCACCTGAAAGGTGGCTTCTTTTCCTCTGGAGCGCGCGGTGTACTCGGTCGAGTAGCTCTTCCTCCCCCTGAACAGTTCTCTCATGCCCTCACCTTTCCCTCTCAATGCGCAAGGGATGATAAACGGTATCTTCTTATCCTGAAGATAGTTTATGACGTCCACCGTGTAAAACTGCCTGTCGAGCCCCTTGACGCTGAACCCCGCATCTGCGACCTCGTTGAGCAAAAACTCTATTACACCTGTTAAGCTTTCCCCTCTGCGGCAATATTTCACCGCGAGCGTGTAGCGCTTGTTTCTCAGTATTACATAGATGGATGCGTAAGCGAAGAACCTGGTGGTTCCCTGTTTCGCTTTCGACCTCACTGTATCCCCCTCATCCTTTTCCTCTCCGTAAAACGGTATGAAGCGAAATCAATGGCAAAGGTCAGCGCTCTCCGCGGCAACGTCTTTATGGCTTTGCTCTTTAGCATCTGGTTAACCGTGCATTGAGCTCCTTCCAAATCGAGCTTCCTCAGTCTGTATCTGATTGCCCCCTCCGTAGCTGCTTTTCTATTGCTCTGACTGACCTGATTCACCGTAGTTTGTGATACCGAAGCACTGATTAGGTGGCAGACGATCGCTCTCGCACTATATACAGCATTTGGACTCGCGCTAAAGCTCAAAACCGAGAGCACTACGCCCACCACCAGATTTAAGATCTCGATGGTCCAGAGCCTATTATTATGCTGATTGTTGCTTCTCTTTTTCATAAATAATTCTTTGCCTTGCTACCTTAATTTACTTTACGATGTACTGATACATGGTACCCATTATTATTTCTGCAAAAGTATAATCAAGGTGTGAACATATTTAAATAATTAAGCAGAATAGAGAAATAAAGTCATGAACCATTTAAAGGGCGAGGAATGGTATCTATGGAGAAGACACAGCAATAAGAAATATCCTTGGGAACGTTACCTTAATACCGACTTCTTAAAATCAGAAAGAAAAAGAATAAAAGAGGTAGATGGCTGGATGAAAAATTTCCAGCGTGTTCCATATCGTGCTTCGTTAGAGGAAGTGTGTTATTACGTGGTGCCAATTAAAATCAAACCTAGTTGGCTAACTTATCTTGAAGAAAGAGATTACCTCTGTAAAGGACTCTCTGCCCTCAGAAATTGTCCTATTTATCCTTTGATTGCATTCTTCCCTTCGGGTAAAATACCAACCGATTACTCTTTAATCAGAATCAATTCTTCCAAAAAGATCGCACTCCTCAATAGTTACACAAAATCCACAACTGGGGAATATGCAATAATAGTAGAAGATTGGGAAGCACTCGAAAGCGATTACATCTATGTAGACGTGCCCTTTGAAAGTAGAATTATCAGTAAAATAATTGAAGAGAATATCAATGCAGAAAAACCCTTGGCAGAATCTTTACAATCCCCTCTTGTAAGTTCTCCTTTTGTTTTGAACGACATTGGAGGAATTTCATTAGCATCTATACTTGATGGCTCAGATTTTGCACATGAATTATGCAAGATAATGGAGCTGATGTTGCCACCGGAATACAGGTCTTTTTCGCCTCCAAAATCTGGAATAAGAGGAAGAAATGTGGATATAGGAGGTGGAATAGAGATACACGTTGCCGAAAGAATTGTTACCGGCAAGAACTATCTGAGTTCAGTGGAAGGTTCGACTTTCAAGCTTATGGATGAGGAAAGCAGAAGAAGATTTTCGTTTAAAGGCGAATATTCTATCTTAGGAGCGATGATAACATCTCACAGCACTGGAAGACAACTCTATAAGGACATGCTTCATAAATTCTTCGAGTTCGAGGTCTCTATCCCGGATTTGAGCAAGTTAATCGAGTATGATGCCTACATACCGGATTTAACAAAGGCTATTGATGAGGATATTTGGCTGCAAGTCGTTTCCATGAGGCAAAAAACGCCTCCAATAAGCATATCACCTCAAGAGGAGGAAAGACTTCGTGAAGGAATTAAAGAGGACATAGAAACAGTTTTGTGCGAAAGGATGCCAGAACAATACAGAGAAATCTTATCAGAGATACGAGCTAATGATTGCATAGAGAACCTGAAACGAGAGGCAAAATCACTTGCACGGGCTGAAGGTAGAGAAACTGTTGACTTTTCTCTTCTCAAACATGCGAGGAATAATTTCTTGGATCGGTTCTGGGATTTGGAAAATGATGTAACATTTAGAAACATTAAGTATAATGCTAAAATAGAATGGAATAATATCAGATCCTTTATCGTAGAAAATATCCTTAGAGAACTTGGGAGAGCTACGGCAGAGGAAATATATCAAAGGGTAAGTTTAAATGGAAACTTTAGAACTTTTCTCAATGATATTGAGGATTTAAAAGGTTTGTTAAGGTCGCTACAACGAAAAGATCGAGTGATTAAAGACCATAAAAATAGGTATATTTGGGTCTAATCTAAGGTTTTAAAATTAAAATGAAAAAACTGATTATATACACCGACGGGGCAAGCAGAGGCAACCCAGGACCCGCGGGCATCGGTATTGTGATATGCGATGAATCAGGGAAGATAGTAAAAGAATATGAAGAATTTATTGGCGCCGCAACCAACAACATTGCTGAATACCGAGCATTGATAAAGGCATTAGAACTGGCGAGTAATTTTTCCGTAAGCGAAGTTAAATGCTTTTCGGACAGCGAATTAATGGTCAAGCAGCTTAATGGTGAATACAGTGTCAAAAACAAAAAATTAGGCAAATTATTTCTCCAAGTGAGAGAGAAAGAGAAGCAATTTGAAAAGGTAAACTATTCTCACGTTCCGAGAGAGGAAGACCTTATAAAAAGGGCTGATAAATTGGCTAATCGTGCAATAGATGAGTTTACGAAGTTTAAGTTAATGGGAGGGAAGGGGGGAAAGGAGATGGACAAAGAAGATGCTATGGATTATTACAAAATAGGCAAGGAATTGTTTTTAACTTACAAGCACGACCTATCGCCTGAGCTTGTGAAAAAAATCGAATCGCGGTTTAAAAAAGCAATAGAGCTAAATCCAAAATTGTGGGCACCACATTACTATTTAGGTGAGCTGTTCTATTCAATAGGACAACTTTCTGATGCAAAAGTAGAGTTTGAGATAGCGCTTAAGAAAAAGCCGAATAGCGAGTCGGCTAAGTACTATTTGACTGAAATTGGCAGAATTGAATCTGGCGTGTCATTCCCAGGAGATTTAAATGAAGTTACAAATATGACAAATAACCCGGTATTGCTAAATCACGCATTGATAGAATGGTTTGAAAATACCCTTAGAGAATTGATTCAGGAAGTGTTAAGGGATGCGCACGGGGAAGAATGGTGGTGGAAAGGCGT
>JAGGTD010000047.1 GCA_021163925.1 Nitrososphaerota archaeon | reverse complement strand
GGAGGTGGAGAATAGCCATGGGGCATCTCAAGAGGCTCGCGGCACCACCGCATCTCAAGATCCACGTAAAGGAGAAGGTCTTCACAGTATGTCCGAGGCCGGGGCCTCATCCAAAGTTTGAGTGCATCCCATTACTCTTGATAGTTAGGGATTATCTGGGGTATGCTGAGAGGGCTGAGGAGGCGAAGAAGATCATAAAGTCTGGAAAGATATTCGTCGATGGGAGACCGGTCAAGGATCCGAAATTCCCCGCGGGATTGATGGACGTCATCTCGATACCAGAAACCGGGGAGAATTATCGGATCATACCGATCTATAGGAGGGGACTGGATTTGATAGAGATCCCAGAGGAGGAGGCTGGATACAAGCTCTGTAGAATCATTAGGAAGATGCATGTCTCTGGAGGTCATCTACAGATAACCCTCCACGATGGTAGAAATATCAGGTTTAAGGAGCTCACGGAGGAGGTTATGTCTTATAGGACTAAAGACACCCTCAAGATAACGATCCCAAGCCAGATGATCCTAGAGCATCTAAAACTCCAAGAAAACATGTATGGCTTGCTCATTAAAGGTCCTAAGCAGGGACTGCACGGGAAGATCGTCGAGCTTAAGACCGATGTAGTCTATCCCGCGAGGCCCCTTGTTAAGCTATCAACGGATAGGGGTGAGGTGACATCGCTCCTAGATTACTTGATGGTTGTGGGATCCGATAAGCCCTTGGTGAGGCTTCCATGAGCACTCTAAAGCTTGAGAACCCCATGAGGAGGCTTAAGATAGAGAAGGTGGTCGTGAACTCATGTATCGGAACCAGCGGGCCTAGGCTTGAGAGGGCTGCGAAGATCCTTGAGATGCTCACGGGCCAGAAACCTCAGATAAGGAGGGCCAAGAAGACCATCAAGGGATTTGGGATCCATAGGGGCGAGCCTATAGCCGTTAGAGTCACCCTGAGGGGTAGAAGGGCGAGGGAATTCTTGGAGAAGGCGTTGAAAGCCGTGAATAATAGGGTTAAGGCGTCGAGCTTCGACGAGCATGGAAACCTATCCTTCGGGATAAAGGAGCATCTAGACATACCTGGAACGAAGTATGATCCAGAGCTCGGAATAATCGGGATGGATGTATCGGTCCATATAACGAGGCCAGGCTATAGGGTTGCTTGGAGGAAGCGGGCGAGGAGCAAGGTGGGCTCAAAGCATAGAGTGACGAGGGAGGAGGCCATGAAGTTCCTCCGAGAAGAGTTTGGGGTGGAGATCGTAGCCGAGTAGTTGGCGATGGGGATATAAGGAGGGATATAGGGTTCAAGGTTGGAGGATCAGGGATTGAAGCATAAGCCTCCGAAGGATCGGAAATTCGGGAAGGGAGTGGTGAGGTGTAGGCGATGCGGCACGACCGTAGGGGTTATCCGGAAATATAACCTATACATCTGCAGGCGCTGTATGAATGAGATAGCCCCACTCTTAGGATTCAAGGTCTATGAATAGAGCCTATTAAGCTCCACCTCTATAATTAGAACCTAGACTCCCATTAGCTAGGTAATTTCAATCGCCTCTATACCACGGTAGAGGTGGTCGTTAAATCGGGGAAAGGGAAAAAATTAAATGAATAGCCATAGGATGAGGACGGCCGTGATCCCCGTCATATAGACGCCGTCGAATATACCTGCGCCTCCTATGCTCGCGATCGAGGCTCCAAGCTCCGGTAGCTTCTTCCAGTTTAATAAGTCGGCGCCGACGAGTGTGCCGAGTGTGCCTCCCACATAGGCGATGATGAACGGGTTCGTTTTCACATATATTGGGAAGAGGGCGGCGGCCACGGTGGCAGAGATTAAAGGTGGGATGAACGAGGGTACGGCTATGCCGAGCCCTTTTATTGGCGTTGCGAATGCATGCACGACTAACGTCACCACGATAAAAGCCACAAGAATTTTTAAGTAGGAAACGAGTGGAGCTCCATGGGTGGGAACTGAGAAGATTAGAAGGTAGATGGAGAAGAATAGTGGAATTAAAGCGCCACCAACATTTATGGCGATTATCGTTTTCCTAGGACCATATCTGATCTCCGGTATGCGCCACCTCACTCCAAAAAAGTATACCTCTCTGAAATATGTAATTGGCTGGATGGATTCAACTTCTTTAATTCGAATATTGACGTAACTTCCGAGGAGGGAGAATAGAAAAATCATAAAGATGAGGTATAGTGGAACTTCCAGACTACGACTAAAGATTATTCCTGTAAGGATTAGATATGGTAGGAGAAACATGGATAGGAAGAGGAGGAAGATGAGATAGAGTGGTGACATAGGCTGAAAGATTATTATCCTGTTTCCTCCATACTCATTCATATCTGCTGTCACTTACCGTTTTCCTCTTAAGGGACATTAAGGACTTATATATTTTGCCCATCATCTGAGGAGAGCCTTTAGAGAGATGAAATCCGAGAATGTCGTGAGCTCACTATGGGTGAATAGACTGGGAAAGTTGGTATGTCGGACGACGGGTTGCCGTAGTAGGGTTCAGAATCGAATGAGGGGGACTTGCCTTCTAAGAGATCTGATTTATAGAGGCGGGTGCCCGCGTTGCGGTGAGTAGGTTTGAGGGCTCACGGTGGGCCGACATATCTCTTTCATGAGGCTGGTGGTATGAACGGCCTCAAATCCAGAATACGATGTTTAGGATGGGATGAGTGATAAATGGCTCCCGTATGGCATGTTCTTGGATCTGAGGTCGAGGTCCCGGTCGATGGATCCTAATAATAAACCTATACGCGTGGAGAGGGTGGGCGGGTAAAAAAGGCTTTAAACATGGTTTAAAGCGATCATAAGCTAAAATAATGGCTGTCTCGAGAGGTGTGGTGAGGGATGAGTAAGGACTTGGTCTCGGGGCTGTTCACGACCCTCTACAACAACGAGCTAGCTAGGAATAGGGAGTGCATCTACCCAGCCTCAAAGCTCCTAGCAGCCATCCTAAAGGTTCTCCAAAAGAATGGGTATATCGGCGCATTCGAGTATATCGAGGATGGGAGGGGTGGGAAGTTCAGGATCCAGCTCCTCGGGAGGATAAACAAGTCTGCGCCGATTAGGCCGAGATATAGCGTGAAGAAGGATGAGTTTGAGAAGTGGGAGAGAATATATCTCCCAAGCAAGGATATTGGAATCCTCGTGGTGAGCACGAGTAAGGGCGTGATGTCCCACCGTGAGGCGAAGAAGCTCGGAATAGGTGGAAAGCTCCTTGGATACGTCTACTAATGGGGTGATCTCGGGAATGCCGCTACCGGAGATCGTTGAGAGGATTAAGGTTCCAGATGAGGTTGAGGTCTCGGTAACTCCTCCCGCCAAGATAAGGGTTAGGGGGAGGCTTGGAGAACTCGAACAAGACCTGACTCATATGGGCGTGAGGCTCGAATTAGATGGTGGAGACGTCGTGATAAGATTTAGGGGTAAGGGAAGGATGGCTAAGTCCATGATGGGAACAGCGAAATCTATGATAAGGAACATGATAATCGGCGTGACGAAGGGATTCACCTATAAGCTTAAGATTGTAACCTCACACTTCCCGATGAGCGTGAAGGTTCAGGGAGACACGGTCATAATCGAGAACTTCATAGGTGAGAGGTGGCCGAGATATGCAAAGATAGTTGGGCCGAAGACAAAGGTAATCGTGAAGGGAGAGGACGTGATAGTCACGGGAATAGATAGGCAGGCCGTTGGACAGACCGCCGCAAACTTAGAGCTCGCCACAAAGATCAAGCAGAAGGACTTGAGGAAATTCTTGGATGGAATATACATCTATGAGAAGAAGATAGGAATTGAGGAATGATTTGCAACCTGCACCGCGGTAATTTTCGGCAATCTCTGAAAATGTTATAAACATTCATATGAGCCTAGCTATGGATGCGGAGCTTTAATCTCTGGATATTGGATGGAGCGGATAGCGTAGGTGGAAACAAGATAGCCCTAACAAAGGATGATGAGGGAATATTCCTAGACTTCGGAGTGAATATGAAGAGGAGGCGGGCATATGAGGTCAGCTATAGGGTTCTCGCGATAGCGAATAAGATGTTCTACCACCTATACTCCGAGATCCTCCCGAGGATTAAGGGAATCTACCGCTCGGATCTAATCGAACTCGATGAAAGGGTTAGGGAGATGCTGGCCGATCAGCCTCAGCTAAGCATACAAGCCTCCCTAATCTCTCACGCTCACATGGATCATTATGGCGCTGTTGGATTTCTCTCAGATGAGATCTCCGTCGC
>JAGGTD010000066.1 GCA_021163925.1 Nitrososphaerota archaeon | reverse complement strand
TCTCGGCGGAGGCCAAAACTATCAAATCCCCCCTCCTCGTCTCAAACTCCTCCTTAAGCTCGTCGAAGTTCCACTTCCTCACATAGGGGATCTTTATATGCTCTCTAGTCCTCATCAACACCATAGCGGAATTGCATCCAGCCCTTATCGCATAGTCTCTGGCCTTGTAGAGGGATGAGATCTTATCCTTCTCATAGCGCCTGACAACACAGCCCAAGCACGGTAGATTATCTTTAAACACGTCATGCTTCACCCTCTTTATCGAGCTCATTATCTCCGCAACTTTCTGGAAATATACCCTGCCCCTCTCCCTCAACACGTTTCCTTTCCTCCTCTTCTCCACAATCCTCCTCTCCTCCAAGATCCTTAGAATCGTCCTCACGCTTCCCTCTCCAAGATCACAGATTCTGGCCAAAGTCTTCCTATCCAGCTTGCCCCTCTCACCCAGCCTCAGAAAAACCCTGAAGACATCGTATTCGCAAAATTTCCTCTGCGTATCTAATACGCTCTTCACACAATATCCATCTACTCGGGATATAAAAAGTTCTTTGCATGGCTATTGGACACCGTATCCAAAAGAGTTATAAAATGCGATCGATCAGCATCTGTTGGATACCGTGTCCAACATGATCAAAAAGATTAGGAAAAGAGATGGAAGGATCGTGGAATTCGATAAGACGAGGATAGCGAACGCGATCTTCAAGGCCGCGCGCGCCGTTGGTGGAAGAGACTATAAGAGAGCCTGCGAGCTTGCGGATAAGGTGGTTAAGCTCCTTGAAGAGTGGATAAGGGAAGAGAAGATCCCGGAGATACCGCATGTCGAGCAGGTGCAGGATGCTGTTGAGAAGGTTTTGGTGGAGGAGGGGCACTATAAAACGGCGAAAGCCTACATCCTATACAGGAAGCAGCATGAAGACCTGAGGAGATTTACTGAACTCATAAGCAATATAGACATAGTGGACTCGTATATCCTCCAGACGGATTGGAGGGTGAGAGAAAACTCAAACATGACATACTCTCTCCAAGGTCTAAACTTCCACATCTCCTCCACGATAGTCTCACAGTATTGGCTGAACAAGATCTATCCACCTGAGATAAAGCGCGCGCATGTGGAGGGAGATTTCCATATCCATGACCTCGGATTTCTAGGAGCTTACTGTGTCGGATGGGATCTATACGACCTACTGGTAAACGGTTTCAAGGGTGTGAGGGGGAAGATAGAGAGCAAGCCCGCAAAACACTTCCGCTCCGCCTTAGGCCAAGTGGTAAATTTCTTCTACACCCTGCAAGGAGAGGCGGCCGGCGCCCAAGCTCTAAGCAACTTCGACACCTACCTAGCGCCATTCATAAGATACGATGGCCTAAATTACAGACAAGTTAAGCAGGCCATGCAGGAATTCCTCTTTAACATAAACATCCCCACCCGCGTAGGCTTTCAAACTCCATTCACAAACATCACCCTCGATCTAAAAGTTCCAAAGTTCCTAGAAAACGAGCCCGTGATAATCGGTGGAAAGCCTCAGGAGGATTGCTATGGAGACTTTCAGGACGAGGTGGAGATGTTTAACAGAGCCTTCGCGGAGATCATGTCCGAGGGCGATGCTAAGGGAAGGGTATTTACATTCCCCATACCAACCTACAACATAACGGAAGACTTTGACTGGGATAATGAGAACTATGAGGAGATCTGGGAGATGGCCGCCAAATATGGAACACCCTACTTCGCGAACTTCATAAACAGCGACATGCGTCCCGAAGACGTGCGATCAATGTGTTGTAGGCTTAGATTGGATACGAGAGAGCTTAAGAAGCGGGGAGGCGGCCTCTTCGGAGCCAACCCCCTCACGGGATCGATAGGTGTTGTAACCCTTAACATGCCTAGACTCGGCTACCTCTCAAAGGATGAAACGGAGTTCTTCGAAAGATTGACGGAGCTCATGGAGCTTGCGAAAAACTCTCTAGAGATAAAGAGGAAATTTATTGAGCGTTTAACCGAGGCGGGACTCTACCCATACTCAAAATTCTATCTAAGAAACGTTAAACTAAGATTTCGGGAGTATTGGAAGAATCACTTCTCAACCATCGGACTTATAGGGATGAATGAATGCTGCTTAAACCTCTTCGGAAAGGATATAGGAAGCGAGGAAGGTCTGAGATTCGCGGAGAAAGTTCTGGATTTCATGCTCAAACTCCTCCTAGAATTCCAAGAGGAGACGGGGAACCTCTACAACCTAGAGGCGACGCCCGCGGAAAGCACGTGCTATAGGCTCGCCAAAATAGATAGTAGAAAGTTTCCGGACATAATTTTCGCTAACGATGCCGAGGTAAAGGCGAGGGGGGCGGAGCCATACTACACTAATTCAACCCAGCTCCCCGTGAACTACACGGATGACCTAATCTTCGCATTAAAGCATCAGGAAAGGTTGCAAATAAAATACACGGGTGGAACCGTTTTCCACATATTTCTGGGAGAGAGCGTGAACGCGGAAGGCGTTAAGATTTTGGTGAGAAAGGTTCTCGAGAAAACGAGACTACCATATATAACGGTCACCCCCACATTCAGCATCTGCCCACAACACGGCTACCTAAAGGGAAAGCATGAGGTATGTCCAAAGTGCAATGCGAAATGCGAGGTTTATTCAAGGATAGTTGGATACATCCGTCCAGTAGAGAACTGGAATGCTGGGAAACAGGAGGAATTCAAGCAGAGAAAAACCTTTGATGCCTCCATCGAGGCGATCACGTCTTGGAGATAGCGGGCTTCGTCAAACTTAGCGCGATAGACTTTCCGGGGAAGCTCAGCTGCGTCGTCTTCGTTCAGGGCTGCAACCTGAGATGCATCTACTGTCACAACACGCATTTAATTCCCTTCAAGAAAGGCAAGATTCCCTTAGAAAGCATAATCTCCTATATCTCTGAGAATAGGGAATTTCTAGACGGCATAGTGGTCACCGGAGGCGAGCCGTTAGCTCAGAAGGATATATGCGGTTTCCTAGAGAAGGTGAAAAGGCTTGGGATGAGTGTAAAGATAGATACTAACGGCTTTTTCCCAGAAGAGCTGAGAAGGCTCATTCAACTTGGACTCGTCGATTACGTCGCCATGGACGTTAAAGCACCCCTAACTCCAGAAGAATACTCTTTCATAGCGGGGAGGAAGATCTGTGAAAGGGACATCGATAGACTGAGGAGGACGATATCTCTGTTATCCCGTGAGAGGATTTCAGGCGAATTCAGAACGACCATAATCGAGAGCTATCACACCCTAGAGAGGGTTGAGAGAATCGTAAATGAGCTACCCCCAAACTCCACTTACTTCTTACAGCAGTTTGTTTCAAGAGATTATCTCAGGATAAAGGAAGGGACGACGAGTAAGGAGTATATTCTTAAGCTCGTGGAATTTCTCAGGGAAAAGTATGGATCTGGATTGAGGATAGAGCCGAGGATCTATGAATGATCTCGCTATAGGGTTCCATGCTCAGATCGCTTAACGATATGGAATAACGTTTCCACCAGGTTACATCTTCGCCCAAAAACAATAGGATAACGAGATGCGATGTTTAGATGCCCATTAATGCGAAAACTTTATCCGTCTAAACTCGAGGTCTAAGGCTCATGAGGAAAATAATATTTGTGGGGGTCGCTGGGTCGAGTGATCCAAAGCCTCATCCCAGGGCCGTTATGAAGGCTGAGAGATTCGGGGCCAAGCTCGCGGAATATCGAGACGAGGTCAAGCTTCTCACAGGAGGAGACGGTGGATTGATGAGGATTGTAAGCAAGGTGTTCGTCGAGAGAGGTGGTGAGACCATAGGAATAATCCCCCTAGAAGATGAGGGAAGACCCTCAGGCCATCCAAGATACAATCCCTACAACACGATGACCATAAAGACCGGGGTAACCTTCCAGGCCAGGAGCATAATCTTGGTGAGAAGCTGTCACTCCTTCGTCATCTTGGGAGGAGGGGCGGGAACCATGATCGAAGCATTCCTCGCATACCTCTACGGGATCCCCCTGATAGTGATCGAGGGGACGGGCTATCCAACCGATAAACTCAAAGAACTAGCCGTGGATGGATACCTCGACCATAGAAAGCTGACAAAAACATACTTCACGGAAGATCCGGAGGAGGCGGCGGAAAAAGCCTACACCCTGGCAAAATCGAGAACCACTCAAAATCTATGAAAAATCATCTTCAAAGCTGCGGGCCCGGCGGGCTTCGAACCCGCGACCCCCGGGTTAAAAGCCCGGTGCTCTATCCTGGCTGAGCTACGGG
>JAGGTD010000060.1 GCA_021163925.1 Nitrososphaerota archaeon | reverse complement strand
CTCTTATGCTCATGGTGCAGAAAGAGGATGTGCAAAGTCTCCAGACCGTTAGGCGCGGGTCGGTCGCATATAAAACGCTTTTTGTCATTCTTCTCTCTTTGTGTCTTTTTCCAAGACTCAACCCCGAACCCGCCCCGTAATCACTCCGATATTGGTATCATGTATAAAATTGCACACAAGTGTGCATAATATTACACATCTGACTATTGGTGCTGATAGTAGAGTTATCCTATTGGTGCTGATAGAAGAACAATGCTATTGAACTCTTTTGCAGGATAGCGTGGTAGTGCTGTTAGCTACTGCTTGTGTGTCTGTTTTAACAAGAATGTGCTTGTTTGTCTGTTTGTTGTTTTGCTAACGCGCAAAGGGAGCAAGGAGTTAAAAAATGCGAACCCCGCCACCCACCCTAGTTACCGCGCTTCGCGCGGAACTAGTTAGCGCTAACGCGCGATAAAATGTTACGAACCCCCCCAAATGAATGATGTTCGGGAGACTACCACAGCTGTTTATACTTATTGTTGTCCTATGGTCTATGATGTGATATTATGCATATCTTTGTGTGTCTGTTAGTCATGATAGTAAATTTATTATACAAATATGTATAATATGTTATAATGGTGATGCCCGTATGACGAAGTGGATAAGCCCTCTGTTTAGTGATGCCAGAAATGCCTTAGGTAAGTCTGTAGTGTTCTCTAACTGGAAGGGACGCCCATATTTCAGAAGCTATGTTATACCAGCAAACCCCAGAACTGCAAAACAGAGAGCACATAGAGCTGTGATGAAGGAGCTAGTGAAGCGTTGGCAACAGATAGCTGTTTCTGAGGATGTAAAGAGTGCTTGGGACAAGGAAGCATTGCCTTACCAGATTTCGGGATATAACTTATTCGTGAAATACGGTAGGCTATCAAAGATAGAAGTTCCAAGCACAGGGACTGCAGGGAGTCCTATTACTATCACATATACACTAGGACTTCCTGCAAACAAAGCCAGAATCTATGTCTATGACGGGAGCACTTGGACTGACATAACCCCAGCTGAAGGACTTAGCTCAGAGCCTAACTCAACCCTGGAGTGGACCCCTCCAAGTGCTGGAACATATGAATTCTATATTGCTGACGGAGAAGTGCTAGTTGAGGGAGATACACCCCCGCAACCTTATCAGGCAATCACTAAGTGGTCTCCAGACACGGTAAACGGTGTAGCCAAAGAAGCTAAGTGTGTAGTTAGCTAAAGTTCAGTAACTAACAGAATTTCAAGGAGAGTGCAGGGATGACAAAGATATCAAAAATAGAGGCAATATTAGCCATAGTAGCTATGATATGCATAACCATACTTGAAGCCATCAACATGCTGGTGTTCAATATTGACGGGACTATACTTAGTGCAGTCATCGGTGCTATAGTATTTCTAGCGACTAGAGAATACTACATAATGAAATTCACAAAATAGCAAATAGAGATGTGCAGAAATGCCAAGAGGAAAGTGGAAAAAGTGCTTTTATGCCCCTGATCCCAATTTACCATTTTTTTATACAAAAACTGACGGGAGAAAAGAGCCAGAGTATTATTCTGAATTGGCTAAACTAATTCAGTTAATCTATGAAAATATAGCAGTAGTAATTAATTACTCTCATGAGGATATCTTTATACCTAAAAGCAAGTTACCGCTTCACTTTGAAGGACAACACATGGATATAGTTTATTTAAGCAGAGACGGTAACCTTTGTTTTATTCAGTTTCACGTAATACCCTACAGAAGACTTCCTAAGAAATACAAGAGGTTATTGCCATGAAAGTAACCCCTTCATGGTTCTTTACCCAGCTACAAAAATCAATAGGAGCAAAATACAGGCAGAGGATACCCAGAGGAAGGCAGGATATACAAATTAGGAAGACAAGGAGAGGCATAATATTACAAGGTAAACCCAAAGACAACAAATGTAGAGCAAGTGAACAGCAACAGCTAAGACGTGATTTATATTGCTTTTGTGATGCATTATACCGCTATATGATACAATACAAGCCTATATTCCTTAGTGAATTCATTAGTTCCTTGAGAGAACAATACAAAAAGCAGAGTGCAAGAAGTATCTTCATGTCTCTTTGTCTCAAGGGAGAACTCTATAACATAATGCTTGAATGGTGTAATGCAGAAATCATAATTGATTATTGTGAGTCTTACCCTGGTAAAATATTGATATTTGGTCATATTGATTTTAAAGGAGAAATACCTAAGGATGTAGAAGATGTGAAGAGACCAAACCGCATGAGACCTTAAAATGGTGATAAAGAATGCCATCATGGTGGAATGTGGCACAGAGTGCCTTTAGTGTGTTTGAGGATGTAAGAGGAACTTGTGGGTTCTATATGTTCATTATAGAGGAAGCTATCCAAACGGTAAACATGGGGGCTTATTTGCTTTACAAGGCAGGGTTATATGATGAGCTTGAGGAACTGCTAAATTGGGAAGAAAATGAGCTAGTGAACCCACTTAAGGAGTTTGCCAATGGTGTAGGAGTTATTGCCTATCCTCTTAATTTGTCATTTGATGCCTTTGCAGAAGCAAGTAAAAAGCTAATTAATGCGTATAAAAAAGCAATGCAAGGATGATATTATGCCCTCATGGTATTTAGTAATTGCTTTTGCCAGAGTTGTAGCAGATCTATACCAGAAAGGGTTAAGAATGCAGATGATTTTATCAGATGTCATTAAGGATATTGCCTTTGGAACATTCATAGCATTTGAAGGGCAACAATGGGGTAAGGTTAGGCAGTTTACAGAGTTAGGCAAAAAGCTAACTACTGCTTTTATGCTGATATCTTATCCTGATATAGTAATTACACACAATTATGAGACAATCAAAAGAAATCACTATGTTTACAGGTTATTTAAATCACACCCATATACAGCAGAGTTATTAAGGCAGTATGAGCTAAGAAATGGCATTCTAGAAGAGCCAACAGATATTAAAGAATATTATGAAAATATAGCAGGAGAAAATATATTTCTGAAGATGTGGAATACTATAGTAGATATTGCAGAAAACATCCCAGATATGTTTAGAAAGTGGAGTGAAGTATTAGTTTCATTGTTTCATACAAAAAGAAAAGATCCTTTTGCATTTGCAAGTCATATTATTTCTGAATACGCCAAGAAGGCAGAGACTGTTAAGTTATACAATACCCCAGCTGATGTAGTAGAATATTATTCATCTTATGCCCCTTATCTTATTCCTCAGTTAGTAAGCTATGCTACTATTTTTGGTGTCTATGAGGACATCTTAAGATCATACAGCACAATGGAGTGTGATAAGGGAGTATTCCTTAAGTTGCCCGTTCCTCTTATGGTAAATGATAAACTACTAGCTCTAGGGAGACCACAAAGTGATTTTAGGGTTATATGGGAGCTTCCCAATAAGAAGCTATTTCACAACTTGCCAGAGGATGTAAGGAATGCCAAAATTGATCTAATCTTTGTAAAAACTCAGTATGGTGATTATATCCCCGTGTCATGTGAAAACCTGCTAGAATGGGTTTTCTTCTTTAGCCATTTATGGAAAAAGGATTATACCTTTGACAAGGAGAATAACATTCTTTACATATCGGTAGATGTGAAGGATTACCTAAAAAGGATAGGTATAGATGTAACAAATGCAGACCCAAGCGATGGTGTATATGTATGTGTAGGGTCAGATTGCTACTACTATGAGCCTAAGGATTGGATATATGTCCTTAAGGAAATTGCCAAGCAGAAGCCATCAACGCATTATGTAAACCCATACAATGGTGTAGTTCAGTTCAACTTAACGGAATTACCAGCAGAAGGAACACCAACAGAATACATACCCACAGGTAAGTGGATAGCAGGGACAAATGACCTAACAAAAGTGCCTTTGGCATTCTTTTACAATTTAGCAGGATTTTGGGTTAAATGGTGTTCATGCATAAACACTAACAGAATGCAAGTATTAAGATACAGAGCTAGATATTTTGAGCAATACATCAATCCATATTACACATTGAAGGCAGTAGAGTTTTTAGCAGAGTTCACAGATCCAATAATAAACCCCCCTGCACCAATACAGGCAGGGATAAGAATGTTTGACCTAAGCTTTCAAGGGATGTATATAGCAGTAATAAACTATATTCCTATAAAATGTGAAAACGGACAACCAAAAGAGCCAGAAGTGCCATTTATTGACCTAAACTTTAACCAAACAAAAATGCATAAGCTATCATGGTCAGATCTAGACAGTTACATTTGTCTAGGAGAGGAAAACAGAGGTATGGGATATTTTATAAAATCAAAATGGTATTGGGAGTGGGATCTAGGAACAACAATGAATGACATGAGGGACTTATTCAATTTGGTAAAATCAAGAGGAATATGGAGTTATGAGTGTAACAGCTGATCCTTACGGATTTGTTTACACCTTCCAGGATACAGTAACCTTATTATACACAAATGTGTAATTATATACAATTGGGTGGTAAAAATGGGATTTGTAGAGAATATGGAAAAAGGCATTGTAGCGATGCTAATATTCGGAATGCTTTTAGGTATTGCTGTAGCTAGTGCAGGAGCAGGAATAGGGTTATTGTTTGCCATTACTATGGGACTAGACCTTTTGGAGACTATAAAAATAGGTCTTCTAACAGGTATGCTAGTAGGCATGTCTTTAGGGATGCTTTTAGTCCTAGCACACACAATTAAGGAAAGTGTGAAGGAGAAATGACAAGGATAAGGTTACCAGCATGGTTAAAGGAAGTTTACGGTAAGATTAACAAGGGAGTTGTTGTTTTCAGAAGATGGAAAGGCAGAATAGTCCTAGAGGTAGATCCTTCCCCTTCCTACACTAGGACAGCATTACAAGATAGCATTAGAAAGTTCTTTAAGAATTGCATACAACAATGGCATCAATTATCAGAGGCAGAGAAGGAGCAATATAATCAAGAAGCAAGAAAATACGGACTTACGGGTTATCAGTATTTCATAAAACAATGTATGAGCCATTGGGCACCAGCACCAGAACAATACATTGAAATAACAATAACAGAACAGAGCGGACAGGATTTAACAGATTACCAAGTATTGCTTGTTGTGCAGAATGACCAAGCATTTTTTGACTTTGTCCAAGACCCCACATATATAGAAATCTATGACAGCGATAAGAC
>JAGGTD010000011.1 GCA_021163925.1 Nitrososphaerota archaeon | reverse complement strand
CGAAGAAGATTATGCATGGAGCGGTCTCCCTAGCCTTCCTGAATATCTCCCTTATTGCCTTCTCGGATTCGCCGACCCACTTACTCAATACCTCTGGACCCTTGACGGAGATGAAGTTCGCCTCGCTCTCGGTAGCAACCGCCTTTGCGAGTAAGGTCTTACCAGTTCCTGGCGGGCCATAGAGTAGGATTCCACGTGGAGGTCTTATCCCAAGCCTCTTGAAGACGTCTGGATACTTCAGGGGCCATTCAACCGCCTCCCTCAACTCTTGCTTGACCTGCTCGAGGTCTCCTACATCCTCCCACCTAACATTCGGTATCTCTAAGATGACTTCTCTCAGGGCTGATGGCTGAACTATCCTCAAGGCATTCGCGAAATCCTCTCTCGTAACCTTTATCTGCTCAAGGATCTCGGCTGGAATAGTCTCCTTCTCCAAATCTATCTTGGGCAGGAATCTCCTAAGCGCGCTCATCGCAGCCTCTCTACATAGCGCCGCTATATCGGCTCCAGTGAACCCATGGGTTATGTCCGCCAACTCATCTAGGTCTACATCCTCGGCTAAGGGCATCCTCCTAGTATGTATCTGGAATATCTCCTTCCTCCCATTCCTATCCGGGACACCTATCCTAATCTCTCGATCGAATCTTCCAGGCCTCCTGAGAGCTGGGTCGACCGCCTCGATCCTATTCGTCGCGCCTATCACTATGACCTGGCCTCGGGTCTTCAATCCATCCATTAGGGTTAGGAGCTGGGAGACCACTCTACGCTCAACCTCTCCCGTCACCTCTCCACGCTTCGGGGCGATCGCGTCCAGCTCGTCGATGAAGATTATGCTTGGAGCATTTTGCTCAGCTTCTTGGAATACCTCCCTAAGCCTCGCCTCGCTCTCGCCATAGAACTTGCTCATTATCTCAGGCCCATTTATCGAGATGAAGTGGGCTCCGGTCTCATTCGCTATCGCCTTAGCTATCAAGGTCTTACCGCATCCAGGCGGCCCGTATAGGATGACGCCTTTCGGTGGATCTATTCCAAGATGTCTAAATAGCTCTGGATGCTTTAGAGGCAATTCAACCATCTCTCTAATCCTCTGGAGCTCTTCATGAAGTCCTCCAATATCCTCATAGGTTACCCCGCCCACCTCCTCAACCCTCCTCACGGGCGTTGTGCTCACCTCGACTACCGTGTTCTCCGTCACTATGACGGCGTTGGTTGGACTCGTTGAGGTGACCTTAAGCTCGACGCCCATCCCCAAGACCGGGATGACTATTATGTCTCCCTTCATCACGGGGAGGTTTAGGAGCTGGCTACGGACTATTCTCGCAAAGTCTCCGACGAATGGGAGGGACTCGAATGGCGCTAAGACTATCTTTGTGGCGGGCCTCGCATTCGCCTTCGCAACCCTAACATAGTCTCCAACCGAGACCCCCGCGTTCCTCCTAACTTCTCCATCTATCCTAATCAATCCCATCCCATCATCTTCCTTATATGGTGGCCATACTATCGCGAGCGTGGACCTCTTTCCAATTATCTCGACCAGATCTCCAGGGCTTAGGCCGAGTTCTCTAATCGCCCTACTGTCGAGTCTAGCGATCTTCCTCCCAATATCTCTTTGACGAGCCTCGGCAACCCTCAGCTGAACCTCCTTCCTATGCCCCCTCCGAACCATTTCAGGCTTCCGGAAATATCTTAGATAGCATCCATATAACGGTTTCCGAGAACGTTAAATAGGTTCAGAACCCCCATCTTCCCTTAACCTTCTGAACAGCCTTATAGAGTGGGACCGCGATCGCCGTTCCGAGAACCGCTTGCCCAAGGTTCACGGGAACCTCCGCCAACGCATAATAGCCTAGGATCAATTGCTCATAGATGAAGTATCCGGAGATCATTATGAGGCCGGCTAGGAGTAGTGCGGCGATGAGCAGGCCCTCACCGCTCCTCCTAAGGGTTAGATAGAGTGGGATGGTGATTGCGGCAAATGCTATTGGGATCCACGCCGCTGGGCTTAGAAATCCCTTGACCACGAAGAGGTTTGCGAGGGTGAACTCGACCTCTCCGGCGAATAATGTGTATCCGATTATGAGGATGAGGGTGAAGTATCCAGCCACGACCAAGAGGGCCATGGGTAGGAGGATGCGCTCACCTCTAGCCTTAATCTTCTCAGCGAGCTTAGAGGCGACAGCCCCCTCAACGGCCTTAATCACTAGGGTCGCCGGAGCATAGATCAAGTATCCTAAAGCTATGTCTGCTAGGGCTGATCCGACCCCGCCGGCGAAGGCGGCGGTGAGCGGGTCGAAGAGGAGGGCGGTCAAGTAGATCATACACTCGCCTAGATTGAAGTATCCGCGGGTCGCTGGAACATAGACGTTTATAGCCATGGTTGAGGCCATGACTAGGGCTGTCGAGAGCGCGAGCTTTGCCGCCGTCAAAGACCTAGACCTATTCATCCGGCTCAGTTGGGGGATAGGGAGATATAAGGGATTGCCTATATATAGGTAGATGAAAGCTTGGCTAAAATGCACCCGATGCGGAAGAACTTACCCGCCGGACATCGAGCTGAGACTATGTGAATGCGGCTCCCCACTAATCCTAATCCATGAGATCGAGGGCTTAGGTATCGGGGGAACCGAGCTCAAGAAGATTATAGGGTCTAGACCTCCCGGCGTCTGGAGATATCTCGAACTTCTGCCCAAAGCCATCGGAGAGCCCGTGAGCTTGGGTGAGGGTGGAACCTATCTTCAAAGAGCCGAGAGGCTTGGCCGAGAGCTTGGATTAAGGAACATCTATCTAAAGAATGAGACCGTGAACCCAACTGGATCCTTCCTAGATAGGGGTTCAACGGTAGAGGTTACCATGGCCCTCCACTCCAAGGTGAGATGCTTAGAGTGCTTCTCTAGAGGAAACCTCGCGGCATCGCTCGCCGCCTACGCGGTCAAGGCGGGAATCCCGTGCAGAGTCTATGTCTTGCCTGGAGCTGAGCAGGCGAAGATCCTCCAAGCCTTGGCCTATGACGCTGAGCTCATCTACTCCTCTAGGAGATCTGATCAGCTTGGAGATGGTCACCTCGTCGAGCCATACAATCCATTCTTCTTGGATGGGCTCAAGACCTCGACCCTTGAGATCCTCGAGCAATTGGATTGGAATCCTCCAGACGCCATCTTCATAACTATGGGAACTGGAAGCAACCTCACGGCCGCGTGGAAGGCCTTGAGTGAAGCCGAGTCTATTGGATTGATCGAGGAGAACTCTACGAGACTTTATGGGGTTCAAGCCTCTGGATGCGCTCCGATAGTTGAGGCCTTCAAGAGGGGATTAGATGAGGTAGAACCGAAGAAGGATTATAAGATGATCTTTCCAGACATATCGGAGCCAAATCCAATCCTCGGATCGATAGTCTTGAAGGCCATTAGGGGCTCAAGCGGCTCAGCGATAATGGTTGGGGAGGATGAGATCTTGAAATCGATAAAGCTCTTAGCGAAGACCGAGGGAGTTCTGGCGGAGCCGGCCGCGGCGGCCTCTATCGCTGCCTTGAAGATAGCCGTGGACGATGGCTTGATCGATAGATCTGAAAGGGTTGTTTGCATGATAACGGGCTCTGGGCTTAAGGATCCAGCCTCTATGAGGGAGCTGTTTAAGCTAAGCTACCCAAAGCATGTCAGGGTCTCTGGAACCAAGCTCAAGATACTCAAGCTATTATCTGAGAGGAGCATGTATGGGTATGAGCTGTGGAAGAGCCTCAAGACAGCCTATGGACTGGAGTTCAAGCTCCCAACAATCTATCAACATCTCTCAGAACTCCTCCGAATGGGGTTGATAGTATCAAAGCCTCCTGAGAAGGGATTCGGTAGGAGGATGGTTAGAAAGTATCATTTGACGGAGAGTGGGAGGAGGGTCTTGGTAGAAAGCCTCAATAGAGAACCCTGAAGCTATCATACTCTCCGAGATACTCCTCCCACTCAACATCTATATTCGTGACCCTCGCCCCAGCGGGCCCAATCCAACACCATGAGAGCATCCTCTTAACGGCTTCCTCATCTCCCTCAAACACGGCCTCAACCCTTCCATCGGGCAGGTTTCTTATCCAGCCCTTAACCCCAATCTTATCCGCCATCCGCTTCGCATTAACCCTATAGAATACGCCTTGAACCCTTCCCGAGATTATGACATGAGCCCTAACCTTCTTCAACCACTCCACCGCCCCTAGTATCAAATAGAGATATGCTCATATTTTTAGGCTTTAAGCTATATGATAGCACGCTTGGATCACGATCATTATCGTCTTGATGTATGTGTTGGTCCGGTTACTGGAGATTCTTGGATTCTATCCTCTTTTTAAGGGAGATATAGGATTGGGATCCCCTCATAGTGCGGATCTGGACCTAGCTCGCTTCTTGCTTGATTGAATACTTCTTTGAGTGGAATGTTCTCAGCGTATAGTTTCTGGAGGAGGTTTATGGTGAATGCGTCGGCGTACGCTGGCGAGATCTTTCCCCTGAATCCTATATACGCTCTTGCTCCCCGCTCAAAGAATGCTCTGGCCATCGCCTCGTCATCTCCAGTGAAGCATGACATCGCTATGATGATGGCTCCCTTAAACCTTCCATGAAGCTTGTCGGTGATGTAATGTGGGGGAGCTACGCAATATGTCTCGTTCGAGAGGAATGGCCTCCCGAGGAGGAGATATCCGCTCTCGACTTCCTCCCTATGAGATTCTGGACCGCATCTCTCTATGAAGAGTCCTCCGCCGATGAATAGTCCTATGGGTTGCCTGATCCTTCCCCCATGAACCCTGAAGATCACGAGACCATAATCTTCTGATGGAAGCTTTCTTAGGAGGCTTAGGGTTACGTTTTCCAGGCCATAAACATCAACTGTGAATCCGGCCTGTTTCAATATCTTCTCCGCTGATTTTATGAAGGTCTGGTTTGGATACTCTGCGGATAATCCATCTAAGATCACGGCCCTCTTGGGTGGAGCGGTTTCTCCGGGCTTTTGGCTGAGATAAGCGGCGATGGAGATAAAGATTATGACCGCGGCTAGGATTATTAGGATCCAAGGCCATCGCCTCCTTCTTCTAGAAAACCAGATCCCTCGTTTCTCCTTCTTTCCCCGCTTTTTCCTCTTTACCACACATTTAGCACCTCACCATTCGACTTTAAATCTTTCCACCATTAGGTCAGAGTTTCTCCTCTCATAGAAGCTATATGATCATGATGTCGCTCTAATTAGTTGCTGAATAAAAATAAGAGGGTGTAGAGTTGTTTCAGCGTCT
>JAGGTD010000009.1 GCA_021163925.1 Nitrososphaerota archaeon | reverse complement strand
CGAAGACGGTTACGGTCTCTGAAAAGGGCGAGAAGGTTAAAGTTCTCGAGGTATGCTTCTCAAAGACCATGGATTGTTCCTCTCTCATCGAGTATTGGATCACGAGGGCGAATGAGAGCGTCCACGTCATGATCTATGGCTTCACCCTAGACTATCTCTCTAAAGCATTAATCGATGCCGTGAAGCGCGGAGTCGAGGTTGAGGTCGTCGTTGAGAGGGAGAGCGCATATTGGAAGGGGAGCGAATATGAGAGGCTCCTTCAGGCGGGTGTGGATGTCAAGCTTGATGGAAACCCCTACACCATGCATCATAAGGTCGCGATAATAGATGGGAAGATCGTGGTCACGGGAAGCTATAACTGGACTTGGAGCGCTGAAAGAAGGAATGACGAGAACGTATTGATTCTGATGAGCAAGAGCTTGGCGAAGAACTATGAAAGAGAGTTTCAGAGAGTCTGGTCAATGGCATCTTAATCAATGACTTTGAGAAGGTTGAGTTATTGCGCGATGGCCAGCCATATATTTAGAGAAGACGCTTAATACTAATCTACTCGGCGATCTTCTTTAGCTGGGTTCTATACATCTCTAGAATCTCCTTCGACGTGGTTGCATCTTCTGGAGATTTATCGAATCTATATCTCCCGGTGAATCTCGGGAATCTTATGGCGAGTCCACCGTCCTCCGCGACCACCCCCCAACAACATCTATGGATCGGGCTTATCGTTATCTCGTCTCCAAGTATCTCCAAGACCAGCTTGGGCTCAAACCATACGTCGGCCTCCATCCCAGAATCGACCCTCGCATGCTTATGTGGAATCTTATGTGGTTCGAGGAGCTCTGGGAGCTTCGCGAGATCTTCGTCGGTGAATCCAGATCCAACCTTGCAGACGCTCTCGAATACATCCTTATCTGGGTTATATGAGGCCATGAGTAGGGCTCCATAGCTTCCAGCCCTCTTACCCCTACCATGAAATGCTCCGACGACGACTAGGTCGACGGTGTCGGTCATCTCGCTCTTATAAGATCTCTTCAACTTTATCCATAGCCACCCCCTAGCGCCAGCCCTATAGATCGATTCTGGCCCAATAGACTTGACGACGAGCCCCTCGCATCCAGCCTCTATCGCCTCGTTGAAGAATCTCTCAACCTCTTTCGGATCGCTGCTTATTATCGCCTTGCTCAGCCTCACCCTATCATCCACCTTCACCACGGATTCAAGAATCTTCCTCCTCTCCAATAAGGGCTTGACCGTTAGATCCTCTCCATTGACGTAGAGGGCGTCGAAGAAGTATAGGTTGACCGGATACTGCTCGATCATCTTATGAATATCGTATTTCCTCTTCCTATGCATGAGCTCTTGGAATGGTAGCATGTCGCCCGTATCCGGGTTCACGGCCACGCACTCGCATTCTAGGATCGCCTCATCCGCGACTATATTCGTCTTCACCATCTCGACGACATCTGGATACTGCCAAGTTATGTTCTCAAGCCTCCTAGAGAAGATCCAAACCTCGTCATCCTTCTTGTGGATCTGCATCCGCTCCCCGTCATACTTGTATTCCGCGATACATCTTCCATCGAGTTTTTGGAGGATCTCCTCGGCCGATGATAATCTCTCGGCGAGCATGGGTCTTATGGGCTTCCCAATGGTTATCTTGAATTTCTTGACTCCCTCTATTCCCTCGAGCGCGGCGACTCTCGCGACATAGCCTATATCTGAGCTGAGATTATATGCCCTCTCAAAGATCTCCCTAGTCTCCTTCCCTCCCCCATAGACTATCGATAGGGCGTCGAGGACCGTCATGTCGGCGACTCCGAGCCTCATCTTACCCGTAACTATCCTCAGGATATACTTCGCCTCCTTAGGCTGGGATGAGGCCAATAAGCCGCTCAGGATCTGGACCTTCATCTCCATGGCGCCCTCCCCGGAGGCTTTCGCGATCTTCTCCAAGGCTGAGTAAACGTCTTCGACGGTTAGCTGCTCCATGAATAGGGTTGCTTGAGCCCTCTTCGCGAGCATCTTCTCTCCGACTAGCCCCACGTCTCCGAGCTTGCTATATGCTTGACTTATCTCCCTCTCGCTCATCCCAGATGCGAGCTTAACCGCCCTCAGCGCGAGCTTATCCGCGACCCCCAGCTCAAGCCCTATGAATGGTGGATAGATCTCCCCAATCGTTAGGTAGACCACCTTATCCACTATCTCCGGCGGAGTCCTCTTCAGGAGGTCTACGAGGAGGTTCGTCATCTCAATTCTCCCAGTCGTGGCCTCTATCTTCTCATAGAACTCAACGAGCTCCGAGAACAGCATCCCAATACACATTATTCAAATCCGTTTAATTAAGGTTGTCAACTCAGGGTTTAGGCGACTTCTCTCCGGCGATACCATGGGATTCTCGGCGGATCTCGGCCCCCATATTTCTAGGTCTTGAAACCATTACCCAAAAATCCTTGAGCGACTCCACGATCTCTTCAACCAGCTCATCGCTGTCGGCGAACCCGTAGACTATCGGCCCCCATGAGCTTTGACCTGCTCCGAGGGCTCCGGCCTCAAGCATCTTCTCAACGATCATCTCACAGTCCCTCCTATAGACTCCAGACTGAACCTCCTCAAAGAATGATCCGTTGATTCTGTCGAACTCGGTCGCGGCCTCGCCGAATCCCCTTAGATCTCCCTCGATCAGGGATGGTAGAAGCTTCATCAAGACGATCCTCGAAGCCTGTTCACATAATCTTGGATCAGCCTTAACCCTCTTGAACACCATATCCTCAACCTCTTCCCTAAATCCCCGCGAAGATGTTCTCGGCGAGGCCAAGACGATTCTAAGCCTCTCTGGAACATGAATCCTTGTGAGAAGTGGTGGGATCTTGGTTCGAGCGCCTCTCCCACAGTCCACCACTAATCCACCATACTTGAAGAGCCATACCCCAGCCCCAGACCTCTTTCCCCTCCCAAACCTATATGCGAGATCTTCTATGCTGAGATTGAGTCCGTGGAGTTTTGAGGCGGCTGAGGCTATCCCCAAGATCGTCTGCGTCGTAGATCCAAGTCCGACATGCCTTGGGATCGCTGATAGGATCTTCACCCACAACCCCCTTAGACCAAGTTCATCAACTATTCTCCCCACGATTGCTTGGATCCAATCTCTCCCCTCGCCCTCGACCACGATCTCATCAGACTCCCGGACGATCGCCTTGAAGCCGGGCTTCTTAAGGTATAGGCCTATGGAGCCATACATCCTGCCGAGGTCTCCTGCTAGATCTATGAATCCTAGGTGGATTCTCGATCCCGCCTCGACCACCACCATGGAGACCATTGATTAATGTGTAAATAATCCTCTTTACGGGTTTTTGCTGGAGAGCGTGAACGAGGTTCCAGATATTCATGATGAGAGGCCGTCGATCCAGATTCCCGTGAATTGGGTAGGCTTCAAGGGCATAGTCATCCCGGCTGGAAGGCTTAGAGTCGATGGGGTGGACATGATCTTAACCCCGACGATAGATGTCTTCATAGACTTGCCCGAGGATCTGAGAGGGATTCACGCTTCGAGAAGCTATGAGTCTCTTAGGGAGGTAGTCGATGGATATGCTGGGAGGGTTATGAGGCTTGAGGAGATAGCTGAGAGGATCGCAATAAAGCTCCTAAGACTCCACCCATACTCCTCAAGATCCATGGTCAAGATCAAGGCGAGAGCATTCCATAGGGTTGAGGCCCCCCTAAGCCGTGTAAAATCCTATGAATCCTTCACGATCTATGGGAAGGCGCTTGGTTTTAGGAGGGGTGAGGGGATAGATGTTAAG
Organism: Nitrososphaerota archaeon; assembly: GCA_021163925.1. Taxonomy (GTDB): domain Archaea; phylum Thermoproteota; class Nitrososphaeria_A; order Caldarchaeales; family Wolframiiraptoraceae; genus AUK039. The sequence goes on along the minus strand of JAGGTD010000009.1, from coordinate 1,859 downwards.
AGGTTCATAGGAGTTGAGGGTTATGGGGTGACGGCCTGCCCATGCGTCGAAGAGGTGGCTGAGAAACTCTATGGAGTAAAGTATGTGACCCATATGCAGAGGAGTGTTGGGAGATTGTTCCTAGAGGTTCCGGAGAATTTTGAGGTCGATGCCTTAACTCTATTGGAGATCCTCCAAACATCTATGAGCGCCCCATCCATCTCCAACCTAAAGCGGGAGGATGAGGCGAAGCTTGTTTTAGATGCGGTAAGCTCTCCAAGATTTGCCGAGGACTGCGTTAGGGAGATGATAAAACATGTCTTGGAGAGGTGGCCGAATCTACCGGACTCTGCTGAGATGATGGCATCTATTAGGAGTATGGAGAGCCTACACCATCAAGACTTCATCGCCCACATTAGAATTAGTGCTGGCGAGGCTAGGAGGAGGTTGAGGCTTGGAGTGGAGTGAATGGGAGAGCTGGTATAAGGAGATAGTCGAGGATCTAGGATACTCTAGGGAGAGGGATGAAGAGGCCGCGGAGATCCTAGATGAGTTGATAGGGGATAGAGCCTTAACATTCGCCGAACTCCGGCTAAGGGTTGGGGGAGATATAGCGATCGTCGCCGGAGCCGGGGAATCCCTCGAAGACGATGTGGATATGTTTCTCGGATCTAATCTCGTTGGGAGGGCGGCGATCTTCGCGGCGGATAGAGCGTCGAAACCTTTCTTGGATAGGGGTTTAGCGCCTCACGTCGTCGTCACGGATCTCGATGGAGGCGATGAGGTCTTGTTAAGGGCCTCTGAGCTAGGATCGATAATGGTCGTCCACGCGCATGGGGATAACATCGAGGCCTTGAGGAGATTGGTTCCGAGATTTCGTGGCCCAATACTTGGGACTACTCAATCGAAGCCGTTTAAGAGGATCTATAATGTCGGGGGATTCACGGACGGCGATAGAGCGGCATACCTGGCCTCAGCCCTAAACTTCAGGACGATAATATTGATCGGGATGAACCTCATTCCAAGAACTGGAAGCGAGGTCGAGGAGAAGAAGCTACTCTATGCTAGAAGGTTGCTTGAGAGGCTGGCCTCAACCGCTCCCGGGAGATTCTATAACGCAACGGGCGGGGAGAGGGTCGAGATAAGGGGATTTCAAGGAACAAGCTTCAGAGAACTCGACGAAATCTTCAGATGACATTAACCCTTAATTATGAGGTAAAAATTTCTACTCTTGTGGTTCGATGAATGCGTTTCGAGATCTCTCAAAGATCGGGATACTCTTAATAGGGATCTCCCTACTTATAATCGCGGGCCTCGCAGTCCACTGGTATCTAACCTTTATTCAACGTCTCCCGCCATCAAGCACACCCCCATTCAACGCATACTGTTCGCATAACGCGATAATAATTCACGCGAATGTGGAGCTAACGAGGGTTCAAGTTTATGATAATAGGTCGAGGCAGATATGCTTCTTCGACAGGATTCCCAGAGGCTCTGAGGAGCTTTGCGTGGTCGGGGCTTCAGGGGCTTACATAGTCAAGGTCGGCGACCATAAGGATATCGTGGAGTGCTGGCCACCTCCAAAGAGGCTTTGGTCAGATTAGCCTCCTTAAGCCTAATACATCCTCATAATATGTCTTGAACTTAGTAGCGTAGAAGGTGGTGTTAACCCTATATCAGCAATCTCTAAGCTTCCACAGCTATGATCGGCTCCAAAGCCACTAAGAAGAAATCGTAGAGACCAAGGATCTAACCCTTAAATCTCCTATGGTCAAGTAAACATAAACGACCAGAGGGTATGAGTCAAACAAAGAAAAAGGAGGGAGAGAGGGTCTAGGCGGTTTGGCAGCCACGGTAGCCCTGATAAAAGGCTTACAGAC
>JAGGTD010000044.1 GCA_021163925.1 Nitrososphaerota archaeon | reverse complement strand
CCGTGGTCTACGTGGCCTAGGACCGCTACTATCGGGGATCTAAGCTTAGGCAAGGTCTCTCTCCACCATCAAGACCACCTTAGATCACTTTAAACCTATTCCTTGTGGGAGATGTGATGTCATTCATTTATCCGATTTTGAAAATCTAGCCATCGCTCCAAGATATGTTCGGTCTAGGCTTAAGATTTGGGGGCTTATAGTATGGCTCCCTCAGATGGACGGCTTTCAGGAAGAGCTTTCCCAACTCCTCATCGCTCGCCCCAGACCTCATCGCATTCAAGAAGTCGACGTGGTTATCATCTCTCATCAGGCATGGCTTGAACTTCCCATCATGGGTTATCCTAATCCTATTATCGTTCATGCAGAAGACGTAGTTGTTGACAGGTCTGACGAACTCAACCCAAACACCATTCGGCAGGAGATATTGATGCCTCAGGTGAAGTCTTCTAACGATCTTCTTGACCGCGATCTTGCTGAACCTCTCCTCAACCTCTCCAAGATCGTAATGATACCTCTCATAAAACTCTCCCTTAAATGGGCCGAGTGGTATGAGCTCAATGAGTTGTAGGATTACCCTCCCCGAGGAGTCGAGTCCCTTGATGAATGAGATGAAATCGTCTATCTCGCCGTCGTTGACGCCTCTCATCACGACCACGTTAAGCTTTATGGGATTCAGCCCGGCGTCGAGCGACGATTTGATCGCCTCCAAGGTATATCGGTAGACCTTCTCGCCCACATCCTCTCTATGCCCCGTTATCCAACAATATCTCCTAGGGTTTAGGGAGTGGAGGCTTATGTTGATCCTCCTCAAACCCCTCTTTCTAAGCTCTGAGGCCAGTTCAGGTATCTTTGTCCCATTCGTTGTCATGGATAGATCTCTCAGGCCAAGCTTCCCAAGCCTCTCAACGATCTCAAGTATATCCGATCTGAGCATGGGCTCCCCGCCCGTGAGCTTGACTGAATCAACCCCAAACCCCATCAACACCCTAACGATCCTCTCGATCTCGTCGGGAGTCATTAAGACCTCGGGGTTCTCATGGATCCCCTCATGATGACAGAATATGCAGTTGAAGTTGCATCTACTACTCGGCATAACCGAGATCCTAACACCCCTAACGGGTCTGCCATATCTGTCGATTAAGGGCATCCTCGCAAAATCACTGGGTTATCCTGGAATTAAATGTTTAATTCCGATTCTTGGAAATTCATGAATGCACGCCATCTCCAATAATGGCATCTGAATCCATGTAGCCGATTAACGAGACCCATCTACTCACCCCCAATGAGAGATAATCTAAGGTCTATCTTGTTGGATTAGTTTTTGGAACTCGTTAAGAACTCCTTTAGGGCCTCCTCAACTCTTATGCCGCTCCTACTTCTATGCCTTTTGACTCCATGTTGTTCGAGGATTGATGAGACGCTTGGACCGAACTCGGAGGCTATAACCGCGTCGACCCCTAGATCCACGAGGGTTTTGACGGCTATAGGGCCGCATCCATACTGATACCTTACTCCCGGGTTCTCGATCACCTTCACCTCTTTGACTTGATCGTCCTCCACATCTATTATCGTGAAGGTCTTCGCCCTCCCGAAAACATTTGAGACCGTGTCTTCTAATCCCTTCTTCCCATTGCTCGCGACCGCGATCCTCACATGATCTAACGGTATCCCATCCTTGATTAATCTTTAACCCCATGAGAATCTCTATACCAGATATATAGCGGCCTAAGCCCATTCAATATCGGGATGGCTGAGGAGAGGCTGGTTCTCGGAATAGAGTCGACCGCGCATACGCTTGGATTCGGGATAGCGTCGACGACGGGCAAGATACTCGCGAACGTGAACTATGTCTATAAGCCTAAGGAAGGCGGAATACATCCTAGAGAGGCTGCACAGCACCACTCACTCCACGCGGCGAGAGGTGTTATCGAGGTCTTTAGGAAGGCTGGGATAGATCCCAAGAGGATAGATGGAGTGGCCTTCTCCGCGGGACCTGGGATGGGGCCATGCCTCAGGGTTGGGGCTACCTTGGCTAGAGCTTTGGCCTTGAAGCTCGGTAAGCCCCTCCTAGCGGTGAACCACGGCATCGCTCATATCGAGATTGGGAGGCTTGTCACGGGAGCCGAGGATCCAGTGGTCCTCTACATCGCGGGTGGAAACACCTTGATAACCGCATACCTTGATGGGAGGTATAGGATCTTTGGGGAGACCCTCGATATAGCGGCTGGAAACTGCTTAGACGCCTTCGGAATCGAGGCTGGGATAGGCCCTATGCCGAATCCCGAGATAAGGGCTAGGGAGGGGAGGGAACTTCATCCACTACCATATAAGGTTAAGGGGATGGATGTCTCCTTCTCAGGATTATTGACCGCTGCCTTAAAGCTCTTGAAGAAGGGGGTTAGGGTGGAGGATGTCTGCCTAAGCATAACCGAGACCGTCTATAGCATGCTAACCGAGACCCTTGAGAGAGCCTTAGCATTCACGGAGAAGGGTGAGATCCTGCTCGTCGGAGGCTTGGCTAGGAGCATTAGGTTGAGGCAGATGATAGAGGCGATGGCGAAGCTCCATGACGCGAAGGTCTATGTTGTTCCGCCGGAGTATGCTGGGGATAATGGGGCGATGATAGCTTGGACTGGAGCCCTCCAACTACTCTCAGGCCAAACGATAAAGGTTGAGGAGAGCAAGGTTAGGCCAAAATTTAGGATCGACGAGGTTGAGGTGAGGTGGAGGAGCCTAAGCAGATCCAAGTGATCAGGATAGGCGCCGAGGCGATAGTCTCGAGGCTTAGATGGAATGGATTCGATTTAGTCTCGAAGCATAGGGTTCCAAAGCCATATAGGGTTCCAGAACTCGATAGGTGGATCAGGGATAGGCGGACGATCCGGGAGGCCAAGATAATCGTCGAGTTGAAGAGGGCGGGGGTTCCAGCTCCAGCCATAATCCTCCTAGATAGGAGTAGCTCGACGATCTACATGCAATACATTAAAGGAGTTGAGCTTAAGAAGGCTTTGGATAGGCTCGATCCTATGAAGGTCGTGGAGATCGCTGGAAGGCTGGGTGAGATAGTTGGGAGAATGCATCTGAGGAAGATCGTCCACGGAGATCTAACCACCTCGAACGTGATCCTAGATGAGGCTGGGAGAATCTACCTGATAGACTTTGGACTGAGCTCGGTGACCGATGACGTCGAGGAGTTCGCCGTCGACATCCACCTACTCGATAGGAGTCTTGAGAGCGCGCACCACAAGCTCAGGGAGAGGTTCATGAGAAACTTCCTACTCGGATACTCTAAGATCGTTGGAAGGGAGCGTGCCTTGGAGGTTTTGGGGAAGGTTAAGGAGATTAGGATGAGGGGTAGGTATGTTAAGAGGGGTGGCTGAGGATAGATCGTATGGGGAAAGACTTGAATACTCTGACAACCGATCTGGATCGAGGATCGCGATGAGATTTGTCCTGGTAACCACGAATAAGGGGAAGGCGAGCGAGTTCAGCGAGATCTTCAGAGAATATGGATTCAATTTCAGGATCGAGCCCATGGCCACCCCGGAGATCCAAGAAGACGATCTCAGGGAGATAGCGCGATATAGCGTCCTCTATGCATACAAGATTTTGAGGGAGCCGGTCTTGGTCGAGGATGCTGGGCTATTCATCAAGGCGTTAAATGGGTTTCCGGGGCCATACAGCTCCTATGTCTATAAGACGATCGGCGTCGATGGGATTCTAAAGCTTATGGAGGGCGTGGTGAGGAGGGGCGCGAGGTTTGAGTCTGCTCTAGCATTCTACTCGCCATTAACCGAGCTAAAGATCTTCACGGGAGCCGTTGAGGGTAGGATCTCGGAGGAGCCTAGGGGGAGGGGGGGATTTGGATTCGACCCGATCTTCATCCCTGATGGATCTGTTAAGACCTTCGCGGAGATGAGCTTGGAGGAGAAGAATAGGTTCTCTCATAGAGCTAGGGCTGCTCGAAAGTTTGCTGAGTGGTTTAAGACCTTGAAGACCCTACCGCCGATCTATCAAGATTAGATCCTCTCAGCCCTCCTATCGAGATATATTCTCGGAAAACCTCTTATCCAGTTCAGATCATTTAGGTAAAAGGTTCTGATATCGTCTAGGCCGTAGAGGGCTAGGGCCAGCCTCTCCAAGCCACCACCCCACGCCAAGACCCTATACTTCACCCCAAGCGGGATCGTCACCTCAGGTCTAAAGATCCCCATGCCTATGAGCTCGAGCCAAATTCCCTTATCCTTTAAGTAGACGACTGCCTCGGCTGACGGCTCTGTGTATGGGAAGTATCCGGGCCTAAACCTCACATCCTTTAACCCGAGCTTTGAATAGAACTCCTTTATCAGACCTAGTAGGTCTCTGAAGCAGACGTTCCTATCCATGACGATCCCCTCGATTTGATGGAACTCTGCTAGATGTCTCCAATCAACCCTCTCATTCCTATAGATCCTATCGACCGAGAAGACCTTTATCGGCGGATCTCTATGCTCGGCCAAGTATCTGATCGTGGTTGCGGTTGTATGGGTTCTGAGGATGAGCTTCTTAGCCTCCTCAACCCTCCACCTATACCTCCATCCAATCGAACCCGTGTCCCCGCCATTCTCATGCGCCATCTTCACAGGCTCAACGAATTTCTCTGGAAGATCCCCGAACCTCGGCTCCGCGAGATAGAATGTATCGTGCAGGGCCCTAGCTGGATGATCTTGCGGCTGGAAGAGGGCGTCGAAGTTCCAGAAGGCGAGCTCGACCAACGGCCCCCTAATCTCCTCAAACCCCATCTCCACGAAGATCTCCTTGATCAGCTTGATCAACTGCTGGAGTGGATGTCTTCGAGCCGAGAAGATCGGCGGAGTGGGCGCCTTGATGTCGAACCTACTGAGCTTAAGCTCCCTCCACCTCCCAGAGGCGATCAGGCTTTGAGTCAGCCTCGTGACCTCTCGAACCTCGAGCTCCTCTGGACTTAGGCTCATTAAGAGTTTGGTGGGCTTCAAGATGTGAGTCCTCTTTTCTACGAGCTCGACGACCCCCGGCCTCTCCACGAGCATTAGGCAAGCGGGTCTAAGACCTTCTGGAATCTCCTCAAACCTTCTCCCACCCTCAAGCAGTAGGTTAAGGACTTGTTCCGCCGAGGTTTTCTCCTCTGGATATTTCTTGAGCTTCATGCACGGCTTGCCATCCACCCTAGTGATCTCTATCCACCCATTCCTCTTGGCCCAGATCAAGCCTATCCTGAAGACTTCTTCGCCCAACCTAGACCTCAATTCTCTAAGCTCAGCCGCCCCGCCCAGCTCTCTTAGAGTCTCGACCAACCTTCTCTCAGGCAATCCCTCCCTAGCGTATATCTCGCCCTCCGCGCCGAGCTTAACCCATCTCTCAACCCTCTCTTCAACCTCGACCAAGCCCTTAGACGAGAGCCATTGAGCCGCCTTGGCGACAGATCCAACATCTCTCCCGATGATCTTCGCGAGCTCCTCGAAGCTTATTGGCTTGCCAACCTCTCTAAGACCTCTCGCGACAAGTCTCTCAAGCCAATGTAGGGTCAGCTTCGAAACAATAGGCTACACCTCTCCTAATCAAGGTCGAGATCCTCGATTTAAGCATATCTCGCCGATCATCACACGAATCAAAGATGAATATCTTTAAGACCATGTTCTGAGGAGGCTTCATGGGGTCGGAGAGTTGTCGATGGAATCGGAGAAGATTATCAAGGCGGTTCTCAGCGAGGATGAGATTGCGGCTAAATTGGATGAGGTTAGTTTGAAGTATCTTGGGAAGGGGTACGGCGTCCGAGAGGGTAGGAGGGTGAAATATTCTCCGATCGAGGCGCTATACTTGACGGAGATCGGGAGGATGGAGGTCTCCGATGAGG
>JAGGTD010000065.1 GCA_021163925.1 Nitrososphaerota archaeon | reverse complement strand
CTACTTGACCGCATGAGGGGAACTTTGGTAGCCGCTAGAGAAGCCGGTGGAATGACCCAGCATATAGGAGCGAGCCTCTTCCCACTCGACGCGGTCATCGAGACCTGTAGATCTCTCCTAGGTGAGATTAAGGTTAAGAGACTTGAGATACCCGGGCTCCTCTTCATAGACACTCCAGGCCACGCGGCCTTCGCTAATCTTAGGAGGAGGGGTGGGTCTCTCGCAGACCTCGCGATCCTCGTGATAGATGTGATGAAGGGGGTTCAGGAGCAGACTAGGGAGAGCATCCAACTATTGAAGGCTAGGAAGACTCCATTCATAGTCGCCGCGAATAAAATAGACTTGATCCCTGGTTGGAAGCCTCATGAACTCGCCCCATTCCCCAAGACCTTTGAGGCTCAGTCGAGGCCAGTCCAAGAAGATCTAGAGAATAGGATCTATAGCTTGATCGGAGACCTATCATTCTATGGCTTCAGGGCGGACCTCTACTCTAGGATAAAGGACTTCACTAGGACCTTGGCGATAGTTCCGGTGAGCGGAAAAACTGGTGAAGGGATTCCAGACCTACTCCTAGTCCTCCTAGGATTGGCTCAAGCATTCATGAAGGAGCAGCTAACCCTCCATGAGGGGCCTGCTGAGGGAGCGGTCTTAGAGGTTCTCGAGGAGGAGGGGATAGGGACCACGATAAACGCGATAATCAGCGATGGAGTGCTCAGGGTTGGGGATAAGATAGCCTTAATGGGATTCGATGGGCCATTCACCACAAAGGTTAGGGCGTTGCTGATGCCCAAACCACTCGATGAGATGAGGGATCCGAGGGACAAGTTTAAGCGGGTGGACTCGGTCGAGGCGGCGGTCGGGGTCAAGATAGTCGCGGAGGGCTTGAGTAAGGCCATAGCTGGATCACCTATCTACGCGATCCCATCGCCGAAACAGGAGCAAGAGATTCTTGAAAGGGTTAAGAGCGATGTTGGGGAGATCTTGCTCAGCACGGATAGGGTTGGAGTCGTCCTCAAGGCGGATACGCTTGGAACACTTGAGGCCGCGATCCTATTCTTGAGAGAGCGTGGGATACCAGTTAGGAGAGCTGGGATAGGCGATGTGACTAAGAGGGATGTGGTCGAGGCCGAGATAGTTAGGTCGAAGGACGAGTTCAAGGGAGTGATCCTAGCATTCAACGTCAAGATCTCACATCAGCTCGAAGTAGACGCGAATAATAGAGGCGTCAGGGTGTTTAAGGGGCCAGTCCTATTCAAGATAGTCGAGGAGTATCTGGATTGGGTTAGGGAGGAGACGACTAGGAGGAAGCTGAGGGCGTTCGAGTCCTTGGTCAAGCCTGGGAAGATCAAGATACTCGAGGGATACGTCTTTAGGAGGAGTAAGCCGGCGATCTTCGGGATAGAGGTGTTAGGTGGAGTAGTGAAGCCAAGATACTCGATGATGAATGCGAAGGGGAAAGTCGTGGGGACGATAGCCCAGATCCAAGACAGGGGTCAGAGCATACCTGAGGCGAGGAGCGGGATGAAGGTCGCGGTCTCGATGAGGGAGCCCATAATGGGTAGGCATATCCACGAGGGTGAAACCCTCTATGTCTCGATACCAGAGAACGATGCCAGACTACTCCTCAAAGAATATAATGACATGTTGGATGAGGAATCGAGGAAGGTCTTAGAGGAGATCGTGAAGATTAAGAGGGCTCAGAACCCGCTCTGGGCTAGATGACCGCCTATACGAGCATGAAGCATCTACGGAGAACGTGAAAATCATCCAATTCTCCTCATCACCCAGCTTATTAGATTAAAAATTCTATACCAGGCTTGATCACTCCGATGGGCACGCCATCTAGATAGACGGCTATCTCGTTAGAGAAGCATTATAGGGTGGTGGGGCTCCGATCGCAGAACCTTTATAGTGGCGTTTTAGGATCTTTTGCGAGGATGTCGGAGAAGGCCGCTGGCCCGAAGCTGGTCTTATCGAATCCAGAGGATGGGACGGCGAAGACCGTAGCCCTAGATCCTAGGGTCTTCTCCCTATTCATAGGGAAGAAGATCGGAGACGAGCTAGATGGCTCGATCATAGGCTTAAAGGGTTATAGGATCAGGATAACGGGTGGGACGGATAAGGATGGATTCCCCATGAGGCCTGATGTGAGCGGGCCGAGGAGAGTTAGGATACTATTATCGGGTGGGGTTGGATTCAATCCTAGGGAGAAGCCTCCATCGAAGAGGAAGAAGCGTAGGCAGCTTAGGAGGAAGAAGGGGTTGAGGAGGAGGAAGATGGTTAGGGGAAACGTGATAAGCCCTGAGATAGTCCAGATAAACGCCGTCCTAGTCCCAGCGAAGAAGAAGGAGGAGGTGGCGGCTTGAACATAGAGGTTAAAAGAGATTGGATGAACAAGCTATTGAATAGGAGGGAGCTCGACCTGATAATATCCTATGAGTCATCGACGCCTAGGAGGGATGAGGTTAGGAAGCTCATCGCGGAGAAGTATGGGGTCGAGGTCGAGAGGGTGATAGTTGAGAAGCTCGAGTCGATGTTTGGGATGTTGAAGGCGAAAGCCCACGTGCATATCTACGACACGGTCGAGGATGCTAAGAGGATTGAGAGGAGGCATATTCTGAGGAGGCATGGATTATTGGAGGAGGTGGGGAAGGCTGGGTAAGCAGGCTCAGCTCTGGAAGAAATACAAGGTTCAAGACGGCAAGCTGGTTAGGGAGGTGGTCTTCTGCCCAAGATGCGGTGAGGGGTACATAATGGCGGATCATGGAGACAGATACTACTGTGGCCACTGCCATTATACGCAGTTCAAGACCGAGAAGAAGTGATCAATCAACATACCTTGCGAGTCTGAGGATGCTTAGGGCGAGATCTCTCACCCGATCGTCAACCTTCACGACGACGCACCCCTTCCTGGGCTGACCATAGACGATGATCGTCTGATCAGGTGCGGATAGGATGGCGGCGAGGGTCAATAAGTCCTCCTCGCCCTCAACCATTAAAACCGTGTCCCTCAGCCCCTCTTCCCTCAAGAGCTTGTGTAGCGTTTTGACGGCTTCCGGGTTTAGGGTTCCAGCCTCGTTTACAACCCTCACCACCCTCAAATTCTCAGGCTTGAATAGTTCCGTGGCCCTCCTCTCCACCCTTCCATCAACTATGTAGAGATTCACCCTCGCATCTACATCTCTAAGCTTCTTCGAGGTGTAGTCTCCAACCGCAACGACGAGTTTAGGCTCGTCAAACTCTATGATGGACTTCACTCTTCTCGCAACCTCATCTGGATCTCCTGTGATGAGCTTTCCAGCGGGTCTCCTAAGAATCCTCTTGGCCTCCTCGGGGAAAAAGATCTTCTTTTTAGGAGGCCATCTAAGCGACCCTGATCGCATAGGCTCCAGGCTTCCGTAATCCAAGCTCCTTCGCTATCTCAGATCTCTCAGGATCTATGACTATTATTAGTCCGGCGAAGTTTGTGGTCAGATTCGATGATCCACAGTTCTCGCAGATGTTCTTGGTCGTGATCCGCTTACACTCTCTACAAGCCTTCTCCCTAGCCGGCATCAGCCCTCACCCGCGACCACCTTTGCCTTCTCCTCAGCTGGCTTGAGCTTCTCCAAGCTCTCCTTTATCCACTCAAGCTTTCCAAGGTATGGCTGTCTAGTCGTGACCCCGACCTTCCCAACGGTTCCATGGGTCAATGAGACCGCCACCACCCTGAACCTCACATCATCTCCAACCTCAAGCCTCTTCCCAGTCTTCTTCCCGGTTAGAATCGAATGCCTCTCATCATAGGTGATATAATCGTCTATTATCTGGGAGATGTGGAGTAGGGCGTCCAGCGGCCCAACCCTTATGAATGCCCCAAACTCGGTTATCTCCACAACCTCTCCTTCTCCGACTTCTTGAACCCTAGGCTGGAAGGTTAGGAGCTTGGCCTTAACCCTATGATAGGTTGATCCATCCCTTGGGAGGAGGATCCCCATCGGATCCACCTCTACGTCGGTGACCATGACCACGTATCCAAGCCCCTCCACGATCTTCCCCTCATAGAGGCTTCTAAGCTCCTCTAGAGCGACCTGTTTAAGCGGCTTCCCAAACTCCTTTGGGGCTATTCCTATGGTATCCTCAACCTCTATAAGGTTGAACATAATCCAACACATCCAACACTATCAAGCACTCTTACGCCCAAATCATCAACATTTAGCAGAATATATGTTTATTGTTCTTGAGAAGCTCGCTATAAAAGGATGAAGGACTTCTCCCCGCCTAATGCATGGTTTAGGGGGCAGCTCCCTCAAACCTTATCCTAAACCCTCTCCCAACGCTGAGAACGGGAATCCCGATTTCCCTCGCTCTCCTCACCAGCCTCGAATCCACTGTCGCGAGAACCAATCCATGTCTTCTCGATGCCTCCAGCAATTTCTCATCAACCTCCATGGGCTCTTCAAGGTCGAGCCTTAGCAAGCTCATCTTCTCAGCGAGCTTTAACGCGACTCTCGCCAGAGTTGCCCGCTTCCCCCTATGCTTTGAGATCGACTTAAGTTCCTCCAAGCTATCGGGTAGGATGTATGGCTCTATCCTCTCGCCGACCACATCTTCAGCTAAGCCTATCAAGTCCTTTCCAAGCTCAGCTGAGAGCATTAAGAAGCTCGCGTCGAATAATACCTTCATGATTTCAGCTCACTATCCTCCCATAGCCTATCAATCTCCAAGCCGATCCAATCATCCTAGATATCGAGACCCTATCTCCATCCATCGCCACGACCGGCCTCCTCAAAGCGACCTCAATCTTATCCCCACTCCTCCTCGTCACGACCCCGCTCGTCACGGCCGAGTAGACATTTAAGACCAATGGCTCCTTGACGTTTATGGGCTCCACCTTCATCTTCTCCCGAACTCCCACCACATACTCGAAGAGATCATACTCCAAGCTCAACGTGTATCTAGTGGGTGGAAGCGTTCCAGGAGATCCAGCCATGTTCCCAATCATCCCATCAGATTTCGTTAAGGCTGGATCGAGCTTCGTCTCTATCCCAGTTAATCCACCGCTCCTCGCCTCCTCAACATCTCTACCGCCAGCCCTGATGTTGACGACCTCGGTCACCAGCGGCTCGTATCTCCCAGACTCCTCGAGCTTAACCCCTGGAGCTATCTCGATCTCATCCCCAACCCTCACAACCCCTTGGATGATCGCTCCCCCGATCACCCCACCTCTAATCTTGTCTCCAGGAGTTCCAGGCGGATTCACGTCGAATGATCTGAGGATGGGCATCCTGAAGGGCTTCGTCAAGTCGTGATGCGGCGTTGGGATGAACTTCTCCATCGCCCATAGGAGGGGCTCGACCCCAACCGCGTGCTGGCCTGAGATCGGGATTATCGGCGCATCCTCCACCATAGTCCCCTTAATGTAGGATCTTATCTCCTCATAGTTCTCCAACGCCCTCTCCCTATCCACGAGATCGATCTTATTCTGGGCGAAGACCATGTTCTTGACGCCCATGATGAAAGCTGCCTGTAGATGCTCTCTATCTTGAGGCTGTGGAAACCTATGCCTAGCATCCGCTACGAAGATCGCTCCATCAAATAAAGCCGCTCCGGAGAGCATGGTGACCATCAGCGAGTGGTGGCCCGGGCAATCTATGAACGAGACGGCTCTAACGAACTCGGTCTTCGAGCCGCATCTAGGACACCTCTCCTCAGTAGTATAGTTGAATGGCTCCTCGCAGGATGGACACCTGTAGATGGCCGCGTCTGCATAGCCTATCCTAATGGTTATCCCCCGCTTAAGCTCCTCAGAGTGCCTAGCTGGCCAGATCCCCGTAATCGCTTGGACGATCGTACTCTTACCATTATCGACGTGGCCGAGTGTCCCTATGTTGACCTCAGGCTGTCTAGGTAGGGGTTTTAGCGTGGACAACTTCTCAGCCTACATAAAACCCTCTCAACCTATAAACATTTGGC
>JAGGTD010000045.1 GCA_021163925.1 Nitrososphaerota archaeon | reverse complement strand
TTCCGGATAGAGCGTATAATGCAGATGGCTAAGCATGTTGGCCTAGACCCTGACGAGGCTTGTGAGAGGATAATCTATGCCGAGGCGTATAATTCTGATCACCAAGTCCTGTTATTGGAGAAGGCGGATAGGGTGATTAAGGAGAATAATGTCAGGCTTATCATAATTGACTCCCTCACATCACACTTCAGAAGCGAGTATGTTGGGAGGCAAAACCTACCTGAGAGGCAGCAGAAGCTGAACAAGCATATGCATAAGCTCCTTAAGCTCGCGAGGGCTTTTAACGCCGCCGCGGTCGTCACGAATCAGGTTATGGCCAGACCAGACGAGTTCTTCAGCGCGATGGCCGTCCTCCCAGTTGGAGGTCACGTGGTCGGCCATGTGAGCCACACGAGAATTTATCTCAGGAAGGCGGCTGGGAGGAACGTTAGGATAGCTAGGCTGATCGCAAGCCCATATCTCCCTGAGGGCGAGGCGATCTTCAGGATAACCGAGAATGGGATCGAGGACTTGGAACAAGAGAAGTGAGGGCCGCAACTTTTCAGAGCCTAAACCGAGTAAGGATTAGGACATCGACCCAGCACTCTAAACATGGCCTCTCTATTAGATGCTTAAGCAACCTTATACTCATTTCACCCTCATGCAGTAAACCAGTTTGAAGGCTCATGAAGACCTTCTCAGCATCATGATTTCAGCAAATTTCACGATGATGCTTTCTGAAACTTTGGTTAGTGTGATGATCTATGAAGCACAATTTAATAAATAGCTGGAATGATGACAAAGTTTGGAGAGGGATGACGAGTCCAAGCAAACAAGCCCTGAAGAAATACTACACCCTGCTGTTCTCTGGAAAGATCAGTAAGGCTGAGAAGGCTTTAGAACGGATGAGGAAGAGGTATAAGTTGTCTGAGAACGATGGATACTATAAGGCGCTATACGGGATCTATTACTCATACGTAAGCGACGATAGGAATTCATATGTCTTCAAGGTTTGGGAGAAGTTTTTGAGTGGGGAGAGCAAAAGATCTATTGAGAGATCATTTAAGGAATTGCTAAGGGATCTCTATGATCCACCATCGGATTTCATTCAGGCATGGATAGATTTCATAAGGATGTTGGATAAGCTTCCGACTCCGCATAAATTTAAGAGGAGTTAAGCTAAGCGGCCTCAAAAACATTGAAACATATGATTAATGTTACCAGCCACGTCACAGCATATGTGCCAGCTCCAGAGATATACAGTTTCTTCCCCAACTTCTCCCTCACATTCAGCGGCATGGCCATCCTCAAGATTATCGTGGAGATTATATATGCGAGTGCTGCTACGAATATGCCTAGAAATATTGTGGGCTTGTAGAGCTTGAAGAACTCCGTTAGAAATCCCATTACTATTCCGCCGAGGAACCTACCCCAATACAGCTTATCCTCGAGCATCAAATCGATACACCGCTTCCTTAAGCTCCCTATCTCGGATTAAAGCCTTTACTCAACGACGTTTTAAAGTTTTATTCTAAGCGATCACTCATATCTCGGAGGCTTACGAGGTGCTGAGAATCTATAACACGATGACTAGGACGGTTGAGGAGTTTAAGCCTCTAAGGGGAAATAGGGTATACATGTATGTATGCGGCCCAACCGTCTACGACTACTCTCACATAGGCCATGCTAGAACCTATATAGCGTATGATGTTTTAGCTAGATATTTGAGGGAGAAGGGCTACTCGGTCTTCTACCTAATGAATATAACGGATGTCGATGATAAGATCATCAGACGTGCGAGAGAACGTGGAGTGAATCCTATAGATCTCGCTCGGGAATATGAGAGATACTTTATGGAGGATATGGAGGTCTTGGGAATTCAGAGCGTGAACCTCTATGCTAGGGCCTCGGAGTATATCGATGAGATCGTGGATCTGATCAAGGTCTTGATGGATAAGGGCTTCGCATATGAGACCGAGACGGGAGTATATTTCGACACGAGCAGATTCAAGGATTATGGAAAGCTCTCCCATAGGAGGCCTGAAGAACTCTCGGTCCATAGGATCGAACCCGATCCAACGAAGAGAAATCCGCAGGACTTTGCACTTTGGAAGAAGCGTGATAGGGATGAGATAGGCTGGGATTCGCCGTGGGGTTATGGGAGGCCTGGATGGCATATAGAAGATACCGCGATAATCCTAACGCACTTCGGCCCTCAGATAGATATCCATGGTGGGGCGATAGAGTTGACCTTCCCACATCATGAAGCCGAGATAGCTCAGGCGGAGGCGGCCACCGGAAAGAAGCCGTTTGTGAGATATTGGTGTCATACGGGTTTGCTCACAGTCGGTGGGGAGAAGATGTCTAAGAGCTTGGGAAACTACATCCTGGTCAGAGATATAGTCAAGGAGCATAATCCAGAGGCTCTCAGGCTTATGTTCCTCCTCTCCCACTATAGGAGTCCGATAGACTTTAAGTGGAGATCGCTTGAGAGCAGCGAATCCTCCCTAAACTCATTATACAATATGGTTGAGAGGCTAAGAGCTGTGGAGACCGATGAGGAGTTAAGCGAGGAGGAGAGAAAGCTTGAAGAATACTATGAGGACTTCAAGAGGAAATTCTATGGCTATCTCGACGACGATCTCGATACTCCAAGAGCCATGGCTGAACTCTTCAAGCTGGCCTCAACCATAAACAAATTCCTTGACACGAGGGAGAGATTAAATGCCTTATTGAAGCTTAAGCTCCTATCTGAGATCGAGAGGATAGGTAGGATCTTCGGGATCTTAAAGAAGAGACCGGTAATTGAGATGGACTTATTGGAGAGGGTCTTAGAGATCTTGATAGACGTTAGAGGCGAGCTTAGGATGAGGAGGGAGTTCGAGATCGCCGATCGGATAAGAGATAGGCTTAGGGAGATAGGAATAATCTTAGAGGACATCGGCTATCAAACGAGGTGGAGGTTAAGGAGATAGCTCCACTCTTGCTCGAAATTTATCTACAAAAGTTCCATGAGTCTCTCGAATACTTCTCCCTATAAAGCTTCTCCATGATGAACCTCTCATGATCCGTGAGCCCTTCATCCACAAGCTTCACCGAGAACGTCTTTTCGAAACTCGACTTCAAAATCTCCCTCAGCTCGTCAAAATCTATCTTGATCTGGAGTTCATCCATGAGGTTCGTAACGGGCATGCTAATGCTGGCGATTTCCCCACCTCTATAATCATCTCTCCACGCCTTTAGAGCTTTTTTCATCAAATTTAGGTCGGCGTTCACTAGAAGTGTTCCATGGTGGAGGACTCCCCTTCTCCTCCTTAATTGAGCCGAGCCCGAGACCTTTTTACCATTAATCAAGATGTTGCCGGGAGGCTTAAACTCGGGGTTCAAGCCCATGAGCTCGAGAGCCTTTTGGAGCCATGAGCAGAGAACCTTATAAGACTCGGCTACCGCTAGTCCCTTGATCAGCCTGTGATCATCGGTTAAGGCTATGGTGTAGTTTAGGTTTCCCAGGTCTTGGTATACCGCTCCCCCTCCGCTCGCCCTCCTAACAACGCCTATCCCCATCCTCATGCATAGATCTAAGTCCACCTCATCACATACTCTCTGAAACCTCCCAACTATGACCGACCTATCATTCCTCCAGAGCCTTAGGGTCGGCGGGGCATGTCCTTCTAGTATGGCGTTCAGGATCGCCTCATCTACCGCGAGATTCATGGCGGGATTGCTCGGATATTCAAGCTCTAGAAATCTCCACTCTTCCAAGGATTCACCAACCTTTCCAAAATCTAAGCCTTGTTAAACATTTTGACGAGATCTCAAAACGATCTACACGAAATCTAGGCGTTTTCATGCATTAGAAATTTATTTAAAAGCACTTTACGGGGTTTAGGTTGATGAAGGCGGTAATACTCGCGGGAGGCTATGGGAAGAGGCTAAAACCATACACCGAGAATGTCCCGAAGCCGCTTCTACCCGTGGCCGGGAGGAGCATACTGGAATGGCAGGTTAGGTGGCTTAAACACTATGGATTTGAGGAGATATTGATATGCGCTGGCTATCTTAAGGAGAAGCTCGTAAATGAGGTTGGAAGCGGGGTGAAGTATGGGGTTAGGGTGGGATATGTCGTCGAGGACGAACCCCTCGGAACGGGTGGGGCGTTGAAGAACGCGGAGCACATCTTGAGGAATGATGAGAGCTTCCTCCTAATAAATGGCGATATTTTAACAGATCTAAATCCAAATGAGCTTCTAGAAGACCTTGAAGGAGAATATCTCGGAGCGATAGCCTTAGTCCAGCTTCCATCCCCCTATGGGATCGTTAAATTCGACGAGAAGACGTGTAAGGTTATCTCATTCGTTGAGAAGCCAAGGTTGATGGATTATTGGATAAATGCTGGCGTATATGTATTCAAGCGCGAGGTCTTCGATTATCTCCCAGAGAGGGGGGATATAGAGAAGACCGCCTTGCCGCGGCTTGCGGATGATGGGAAGCTTAAAGCCCATCTCTTTGAGAATGCTTTCTGGATGAGTATAGACTCGCATAAGGATCTTGAGGAAGCCTCTAAGATAATTCCAACCCTCAGCATATTCTCAGAGTAACGTTAAGGATTATATGCGGCGAATGACTTCATAATTGCATGAGCGAAGCGGTCTCTTCGATGAAGATCGAGGTAGCCGATCTCGAACAGCTCCTCCTACTAACGTCCTCCATGAGATCCACCATTATCCATTTAGATGAGGAGAAGAAGCTGGCTTACTGCTTCTTGGTTCCCATAGCGTCTCTGACCCCAATAATCTACTACTGTAGATTAGAGAAAGTTCCGGCGGAGAGGTTCGCCTACATCAATAGGGTTACAGGTGAGATAAGGTTTGGAGATAAGCCTTCGACCGAGCCGAACGATATAAGCATCCTAATGGTTAGGGTGAAGTCTGGCAAGATGCTATAGCCTTCTCGCCATTATATACGCATCCTCCCCATCGAGATAATATCTCTTCGAGACGCTCACCTTTAGGAAACCGAGCTTCTCATAGAGTGAGATCGCTGGGGTGTTTGAGACCCTTACCTCCAAGAAGACTTCTTCACAGCCATATTCGCTTCTGAGGATGTTCATCGCCTTACTGAGCAGGGAGCTGGCTATCCCCTTATTCCTATACTCGGGTAGAACGGCTATTGAGATGATGTGTCCAGCCCTCTTAAACCTGAATCTATCGAGCTTTGAGAGGATTCTCTCAACCCTACACATCACATACCCAACGATCTTCCCATCAGCCTCAGCGACCAAAAAGGTCTTCGGATAATCTCGTAGAATCGTCTGGAAAAAGAAGAAGCTATAGTTTTCGGGGAGGCATATCCTGTTTATGTTCATGACGGAGACTAAATCCTCTTCAGACGCCTGCCTTATCAGATAGGTCTCAGCCTTCTTGACGCTCCTCATTCAAGGAAATCAAGATCAAAGATATACTATAAGCTTTAACCCGAATGGGGGGAGAGAAAACATTAAAGGTGCTTATGTCGATGATGTATTAGACTTGGAGTTTTACGGAGAGGAGTTGGAGAGGGTTAAGGAGGCTGTCGGAAAATACTTCACGGTTGAAGACATCTTCTTAGAGGCAGGCGTCTTAACTTTCACGATCTCCGAAACCGAGATCAAGGAGAGATTCAAAAGACTCTATCAAGACCTCCGTCCAATGAGGCTTGCTCCAACCGCGAAGCTTGAGGATGGAAAGGTGAAGATCAGGGTCTTCAAGTATAGGGAGGTGTCGCCGTCCGTGATGAAGATAAAGGCTTTACCTATAATACTCCTCGCCGCAACGATCGGGACCGTGAGCGTCGACGGATTCCTCAGGGTTACCTCGCCAGTCTATAAGATCATTTACAGGATGATCTTCGGGAGGGTGAGCTTCATTGACCAATTGATTGAGGGAATCCTATTTACAATCTCTCTAATGGCCATAATAGGTATCCACGAGCTGGGCCATAAGATCTCGGCGAAGATCGATGGCATAGAATCCTCTCCACCATACTTCATACCCGGAATACCGTTCATGCTCCCAACCTTCGGGGCGATAATCTTCCAGAAAAGCCCGATAGTGAATAGAGATGATATGTTTGACATAGGATTTAGCGGGCCGATAGCTGGATTC
>JAGGTD010000012.1 GCA_021163925.1 Nitrososphaerota archaeon | reverse complement strand
AAGCATGGATAGATATTTATCCTCGGCTATTCTGCTTGATTCGGGACTCGGGGTTGGTGAAGTACTCTAGACCTAGGCACGGCTCCTTGGCCTATCTCCCTAGGGGTAGGGCTAGTAGGATCCTTCCAAGGGTCAAGTTTTGGCCTAGCTATGAGGGTGAGCCGAGGCCTCTCGGATTCATAGGCTATAAGGCAGGCCATCTCACGAGCTTCTATATCGATACCACTCCAAACTCTCCGACCCAAGGGCTTGAGATAGCTAAGGTTGGGACGGTTATCGCGACCCCTCCGATGATCGTGGCGGGAGTAGTTGGATACGGTGAGGAGGATGGAGGCTTGAGGGAGCTTACGAGGGTTTGGAGTAAGAAGCTTCCAGACCTGATTAAGAGGAGGATCCCGACTTGGAGGCCGAATGAGGATGAGGGGGTTGAGAAGCTTAAGTCTCTAAAGGATCGATTGGTCGAGGTCAGGATCATAGGGATGGCCAGACCCTCCCTAGCAGGTTTATCGAAGAAGACCCCAGACCTACTTGAGATAAAGGTCGGCGGACCGATTGAGAAGGCCCTAGAATATGCCTTATCGAAGCTCGGCGAGGAGGTTAGGATCGGAGAGGTCTTCAAGCCCGGAGACTTCATAGACGTGATAGGGGTGACGAAGGGTAAGGGCTTCGCCGGAGTGGTTAAGCGATGGGGCGTGAAGATCCTCCCGAGGAAGAAGCGTAAGGGTAGGAGGGTTGTAGGAGCCATCGGGCCATGGAAGCCGCCCTACGTCATGTACACGGTTCCGAGGCCTGGGCAATTGGGCTATCATAGGAGGACCGAGTTCAATAAGCGGATACTCTTAATCGAGGAGGATGGATCCAAGCTCACGCCTAAGGGAGGTTTCCCACACTTCGGGGTCGTTAAGACCGAGTGCATAGTCTTGGAGGGAACAGTTCCAGGGCCGCCTAAGAGGCCGATAGTCCTAAGATATCCAGCGAAGCCTCCGAAGACCGTTCCAGAGCCTCCTGAAGTAACCTATGTCGGGCTCGTCAAGTAGCACTCCTCTCTCTGAAGCGACCTCCGCTTAGATCGACCTCATCCCAGCCTTCGACCATTTATTATCTCTCTGCAAATCTTTAGTTAAATAATGGCTTTACGCGGATTCTTGGGGTTGGATGAGCATCTTAGTCGAGCTCTTGATGAATGCTTCGAGGGCTGGGGAGAGGCTGGCCGAGATCCTAGGATTAGATGGGAGTAGGGTAGGCGAAGTCAAGCTACCCAAGACCTTCTATGCTCCTAGGAGGGAGGATCTGGTCTGGAGAGCCTTCATCCACCTCCAAACTCACACTCTCCAGCCTAAGGGCGCCTTCAAGGGATCTGGCCACAAGTATTCAGCCGAGTCTCTTGGAGTAGGCCTTGGGATGGCTAGGATAGCTAGGATCAAGGCGAGGGGGACTGGTAAGGCTCAAGCAGGTGGAATGGTTCCATCGGCGGTCGGCGGTAGGCCAACCCATCCACCAGTCCCCGAGAAGAAGATCCACAAGGATCTTAATGAGAAGGAGAAGAAGATGGCCCAATGAGAAGGAGAGGAAGATGGCCCTGCTCGTCGCTATAGCCTATACCGCTGATAGGGAGGCGGTCGTCGGGAGAGGCCATAGGGTTCCAGAGGATCTAAAGCTCCCAATAGTGGTCGATGATGGAGTCGAGTCGATCGCGAGGACTAAGGAGCTTGAGGAGTTCTTGAAGAGGCTTGGACTCGGCGAGGAGCTTGAGAGATGTAAGCAGAAGAAGGTTAGGGCTGGGAAGGGTAAGCGGAGGGGTAGGAGGTATAAGCGGAGGGTCGGGCCATTGATAGTAGTCCTAGAGGATAAGGGGATCTTCGACGCGGCCGACAACTTGCCGGGAGTCGATGTCGTCAGGTTAAAGGATCTAAGCGTCCTACACCTAGCTCCTGGAGCAAAGCCTGGCAGATTGACTATCTGGAGTAGGTCCGCCTTCGAGAAGTTAGATGAGTTTGTCTTGGGTGGTGTTGGATGAGGAGCTCTGAGGTGATTAAGAGGGTTGTTATAACCCAAGACGCTGTCTCCTTGATCGAGAAGGAGAATAAGATAACCTTCATAGTCGATCTTAGGGCCACGAAGAAGGATATCAAGCGAGCTGTCGAGGAATTATATGGGGTTAAGGTGGAGAAGGTCAACACCCTGATAACCCCTCGTGGAGAGAAGAAGGCATACGTCAAGCTGAAGAAAGAGTATCCAGCCTCAGAGCTGGCCGTCGAACTCGGAATATTCTAGATCTGATGAAGCGCTTGGGGATGCGCTAGCCATTATCGACGGGATAAACCACCCTATCCTTACTTATCGCAGCTCCCTTCCCCCCTTATCTCCTCGGCCAACTTCTTTAGATCGTCGGCCAAGCTCAGGCTATCCACTAGAATTCTCCCCTCGAGGAGGGCTGCGATCACCATTGAGGAATCATAAGCCCTCTCCCTAAGCTCAGATTCATGGACTAGGAAGCATTGAGCATTCAAGCTTAATCCAAGTTCATGTGGTTTGGGCGCGCGCCTCTCCCGGTAGATTATCAAGAGGTCATAATCGCTTAGGAGGTTGTAGTCTCCTCTCGCCCTAGAGCCGAAGAGGATCACCGTAACAGGCTCCTCGCTTAGACACTGCAAATACTCCTCGAATAAATTTCTCCTAGCTTCTCCACGGCTCCTTCAACCACTCTATGAAACTCATCCAAAACCCTCCTAGCTATGACCCTCAGCCTAAATGTCAATAGCAAACAATCTAACTAAACTTTTAGTTTCTCTCTGGGTTTGTGAAAGACGTGTCTTAAGCTCGTCCTTTTGGGAGGAAGGCTCTCCTAGATTTCATGGAGATCATCTTCGAGATCGCTTCATCCAATCCTATAGACTTACCTCTTCTCAACTCATTCAATAGTTTGAACGTTTCGAGGCCTATCTTTATCATATCTCTCTCAAGCCTCGATATATCGACCTCCCCGATCCTTATCCTTCCCTCAGCCTCTTCGAAGTCGTTCACGACCGCTAGGATGCATCCGGTCAGAATCCTCTTCTCCATCTTCCCCTCATAGTAGTCTCTTAGGATACAGTAGGCCGAGAACTCCATCTCGCTGGATAGTGCTCCCATCTCCCTGAAGGCTGAGAGCCTCTGCTTTAGGAGTTCTCGTCTAGGCGAGAAGTGCGGGGTCTCCCTAAAGTATAGGTTATCCTTTGTGTGGACTGGGCCTAGCCAGAGATTCTCCCCAAGCCTATATCCATGCCTCTCAGAGGCCAAGACCAGTATCGGGATGAGCTCCGGGCTCGCCGTGGCCGGGAACTCTAAGCCTATCACTGCCTGGCTTGAGCCTTCATCCCTTATCGAGGCTGTTGGTATGTGGAGGTGGCCTCCCCTGACATAGGGTTGGAGGGATCCAGCGGTTCCAAGCCTGAGTATCGTCAACAAGTCTCCCTTAGTAGCCTCAATTATCTCTGGTAGGATTATCATGGCGCTTGCAGGCCCCATTCCGGTTGAGACCGCCGACACCTTTAATCCATTATAGGCTCCGTTAACGACTACGTGGCCTCTCCCACCCTCGAAGACCTCAACGTCCTCTAAGAAATCCGCGACCATCCTCATCCGCTTCGGGGATCCAGCCGTTAAGATGTTTGGGTTAAGTCTCTCAACCTCTAGGTGGGCCATCTTACCGCTCTTCGTCGAGAAGGTTATCCCATCGAACACCATGGCTCGCTAGAAGATGTTTTCCAGGCTCTTAAGACTTTTCAACACCTGCTCAGCCGTCCATAAGACTCTGGAATTTGATGAGGGAAAGCCTAAAAGCTCGGCTTAGCCTGTGAGGCTTGAGGATTGGATGGGTAGGAGGATTAGGGCTCAGAGGCTTGGCAGGGGCTCATCGACCTTCAAGGCTTCGCTTAGACGCAAGTTTAGGGTCGGTTATCCAAGCCAGCTCATAGCTGGGAAGAGGCTTCTACTCGGAGTCGTTAAGAGCCTAAACCATGATCCTGGGAGGGGTGCTCCAGTCGCTGAGATAGCGTTAGAGGATGGGACGACCTTCCCGGTCGTTGCGGTTCAGGGGATGTATGTGGGCCAGCTAATCCAGATGGGCGAGGAAGCCGAGATAAAGCCTGGAAACATCCTACCGCTCTACAAGATCCCTGAGGGAACGAATGTCTCCATGGTCGAACTCAAGCCGTCGGATGGGGGGAAGCTCGTCAGATCTCCTGGAACCTATGCGACTGTGATGTCTCAGCTCGGGGATAGGACTGTTCTAGCCCTACCGTCGAAGAAGATGATAGATCTTAGCTCGAAGTGTTTGGCGATGGTTGGGGTGGTTGCGGGAGGCGGGATGAGGGATAAGCCGTTCTTGAAGGCTGGTAAGAAGTATCATTGGATGACGGCCAAGCATAGACCCTATCCGAGGACTAGGGGGGTTGCGATGGTCGCAGCCCTACACCCATTCGGTGGGACTAGGAAGAAGATTGGGAAGCCTGAGACCGTTTCGAGGAATGCTCCGCCTGGTAGGAAGGTTGGGTTGATTGCCGCGAGGAGGACTGGTAGGAAGAAGAGGTAAATCCTTTAGACATCCTTCTCAAATCTTCTCGTTGGAATGGAGTCTATAAGCGAGAGATAATGGGCTTCTCGCCGAGCAATACAATAGGTTAAATCTCTAGAGACTGTTTAGTCTCTCGGTGGCCTGGAGTGAGGAGGGTTGCGATAGTTACGAGTGGTGGGGATGCCCCTGGGATGAATGCTGCGATAAGGGCTTTAACGAGATTGGCTATCTCAAGTGGGTTGGAGGTCTTGGGATTCATCCGAGGCTGGGAGGGAGTTCTCAAGAACAATTACATGAGGTTGGATTCGAGGGCTGTTGGAGGAATCCTACACCTCGGCGGAACGATCCTGAAGACTACTAGATGTAGGGAGTTTAGGACTGAGGAGGGTTTGAGGAGGGCGGCTGAGAACTTGAGGAAGGATGAGGTTGATGGATTGATCGTGATTGGAGGGGATGGATCTGCTAGGGGTGCGAGGGAATTATCCAGATACACGGATACGGAGATAATAGTTCTACCGGCCTCGATAGACAACGACCTCTATGGGACTGATGAGAGTATAGGGTTTGACACCGCCGTCAACACCGCTCTAGTCGAGATCAATAAGATTAGGGATACGGCGATCTCCTATGAGAGGACTTTTCTAGTCGAGGTTATGGGTAGGAGGCGTGGATTCCTCGCCCTCGAGGTGGGGTTGACCGCTGGGGCGGAGATAATCTTAGTCCCTGAGGTCGAGTATGATAGGGAGAGGATCTATGAGATCTTGAGGAGGAATGCGGCGAAGGGTAAGAGGTCGAGTATAATAGTTGTGGCCGAGGGGGTTGGAGATACTTGGAGGCTCGCCGAGGACATTAGGAGAAACGTTGAGACGGAGGTTAGGGTCAGCGTCCTCGGATATGTTCAGAGGGGTGGGAGCCCGACCGCGAGGAGCAGGCTTCTAGCAACCCT
>JAGGTD010000020.1 GCA_021163925.1 Nitrososphaerota archaeon | reverse complement strand
TTCTCCGTGTCTATGTATAGGGCCGCTCCATTCAATCCACCTTTCTCGGGAGGTAGCTGGACATTCACCGCGAGCTGATGGCACAGTTGGCTCTTTCCGGAGCCATATTCTCCGAAGAATTCTGTTATTGACTGGGTTTCAACACCTCCTCCTATCAGTTTGTCTAGTGATTTGCTTCCAGTTGTTATTCTTCCAACTGTCTTCTTCAGCTCAGCCAATTCCTTCGCCGTTACCCAGCTCACCTCTATCGCTTCCCTCGCCGCTGAGATTATCTCAGCCGCCCTCTTCTCACCTATTCCGGCGGCCGCCAATTCTGAGACCGTAGCGGTGGCTAGAGCTTCTATCGTCGAGTATCCGATCTCTCTCAATTTTTGAGCCGTTGCGTTTCCGACCGATGGGAGGTCTTCGAGCCTGAGATATACCTTCTTCTCCACGGTCTCATCAGCCCTCCTCCGGCCGGCTCTCCTACCCCTAGGCATAGTCCGTTCATCTCTATGGGATTCGAGTATTTAAGTCAAGCTAGAGCTCGCTGAAAATGCGTCTACTTACGCCTCTTCCCAATCATCTTATCGAGGTATTCATGGAAGAAAAACCAGATCGAGAAGACAGCGAGGGATGCCCCTATCCCTATGGCCAGCCCCGTGTATAGGGATTGCTTCACGGGTTCGCTCAATGCCGTCACGTCTATGAGCATGGCCGTTAGGAGTAATGTGACTATGAAGAAGAGGTAGCCCTTCATCCTGCTCTCAACCCTTATTCTCTCGATCACGGCGGAGAATGCTGTGAAGAGGATTATCGCTAAGACGATCACGCTTATCACCCTAGCCCCATAGATCATCACGGAGGTCGCGGTTTCGATGTAGGCTTCGCCGAGGAAGAGGTTTATGAATCCATAGATCAGCGTTAGGGCCACGCCTATGTAGAGGAGGGAGAGGATTATGCTATTGAAGGAGATCGGGAGCTCTATCCCACTATATCGCTTAATCATCCCATCCACATCAGCCATAGATAACAGCTTCCTAACACCGCTCCCAACGAACCTGACTATTATGAACGCCGCAACTATCATCAATATCGCTATCAATAGCTTCGGCGTCAGATAGAGTATCTCCCTTGAGATCATCGAGAGGAACTCCTTAAGGAAGTTAGGTTCAGGCTGATCCATCTTCAAGATAAGCCTATCTGGGGATATTTATGTTAAATCGTCGCCAAGAACCAGACTAGCCTATAAAGGATGTAGAGTATTATTAGGACTAGGGTTAGGGCTAGGAGCCTCAGGGTCAGGGTTATGGCCTCCATCGTAGTCTCGACTATGAAGGAGTAGCCCGTCAAGCTCGTCGTGTAGAGGAGGTAGGAGTAGGTTCTAGCGGCGTGGGCTGGGACCACGGCCACTTCAGGTATGGTTAGGAGGGCGAGGAAGTTTGAGGAGATCATTAGGAGTAGAACCGAGATGAAGAGGATCATGTAATTTTGGCCGAAGATTATCCCGAATGGGGTTGCGAGGAGCTGGGAGAGGTTTGAGAGCAAGACCATGATTATGCTCGACCTCAAAACCCCAAACCTCGACAAGTATCTGGCGAATAGGAAGTTACCTAGGAATACCGCGCCGGTTCCGACGACTCCATTGAACGCGGAGATCCCTATGTGAGCCGAGGGGATCGGGATCAGTATCGCCGCTATCGGCGTCAAGATGACTGAGGCCAAGGCTATCCTAAAGGTTCTCAGAGAGCGCTTGGCCCATAAGGCTGAGCCTAGGATGCTCGCGAAGGTTCCGGCGAAGTTTATCCCAGCGGCTACGTAATCTGGGGCATTAAGCACGTTCATTAGATATGGCTGCCAGAAGATTCCTAGAAGGTTGTTTGAGGTAAGGAACGCTAGTAGGAAGGATGATATGGAGAAGAATTGCTCAGGCCTCTCGATCGCCGGGGGGATCTCGACTCCCTCCATCTTACTCATATCTGCGAGGCTTATCATGAGCGTTGAGAGGAGCCCTATTAGAGAACCTGTTATGAAGATTATCTGAAACTTGACCTCAGGGGGTAAGATCGCTAATAAGAATATTGAGAGGATCGATCCGATCACGTTTGTAAAATTGTATGCGGCGGTCCTCTTAGCCGTGACATCCCTTATCCCAGCCTCATCGAATGATGAGTAGATTAGGAGGTTCATGAAGACGCCGAGGATCGTTGAGGACATGCTGAGGATCATGTAGGAGAGCGTTATCACATACATGTTGCTCGTGAGGACCATAGGTATCCAGAATATCCTCTCACCCGCGTGGGCTAGAAGGAACTTCACCCTAACCCTCCTAGTAACGAATCTTGGGAACTTGTAGAGTATTATGGACAGGATTAGTGAGGCGGTCGAGGATGCCACAACCATGGCCGAGATATATCCAACCGTTAACCCTATGGAGGTCAAGTAGATCACTAGAAGACTCCTCGTGAGAGCTAGGTAGATGCCCGCAAAAGCTATCTCAAGGGTTAGGATGAGCTTGAGCCTCATAATTAGCGGCCATGGATTCGAGAAGCCTAATTAAAGAAGTTTTTGAGAAGAGTTATAGGTCGGCATAAGCGCTTGATGCTTGATGAAGGCGGTTCTAATAATCTTGGATGGGGTCGGGGATAGGCCGATTAAAGCCTTGGGTGGATTGACGCCGCTGCAGGCGGCGGAGGCTGAGACCCTAGATCTAGTCGCGGAGAGAGGGGAGTGCGGAATCATGGATCCAATAGCTCCAGGCCAGCCTCCTGGAAGCGATACAGCTCACCTCGCGATCTTCGGATACGATCCTGAGAGATGCTATCCCGGTAGAGGCGCTTTCGAGGCCCTCGGGGTTGGAGTAGATCTCAGGCCCGGAGACGTGGCGTTTAGATGTAATCTCGCGACCGTGAGCGATGACGGGGTGATTATCGATAGGAGGGCTGGGAGGATAGGTAACGTCGACGCCGAGAAACTCTCCGAATCCCTTAAGGAGATTAGGATTGAGGGAGTTGACGGGGTTGAGGCGGAGTTCATCCACTCATCCGAGCATAGAGGAGTATTGGTCTTGAGGGGTGAGAGGCTTTCGAGAATGGTCTCAGACGTAGACCCGCATCTAACCGGGGTCAGGGTTCCCAAGCCCCGTCCATTAGATGATTCGATCGAGGCCGAGAGGACGGCGAAGGCATTGGAGGAGTTCTTAGATAAGGCTAGGAGGATTTTGAGCGAACATCCATTGAATAGGGAGAGGGTTAAGAGGGGGCTTAAGCCCGCGAACGCCATCCTGCCTAGGGGGGCTGGAGTATTGCCGAGGATTAAATCGATCAACGAGCTGTGGGGTGTTAGGGCGGCCGCGATAGCTGGAGGGGCGTTGTATAAGGGTGTGGCCAAGGCCGTTGGATTCGAGCTTATTAGGGTTGAGGGAGCGGATGGAACCGTTAACACGAATCTCAGGGGGAAGGTTGAGGTGGCGATAAGGGCATTAAACGACTATGATCTGGTCTTCTTACATGTCAAGGCTACCGATAATGTGAGCCATGACAAAAACCCGGAGAGGAAGGTTGAGGTGATAGAGTGGATCTCTAGAGAGCTTAAGCCCCTCGTCGATAAAGTTCTCTCCGAGGACTATTACCTAGCGTTAACGGGAGATCACACGACTCCATGTGAGGTTGGAAGCCATACCGGAGACCCAGTTCCATTGGCGATAATCGGGCCGGGCGTTAGGAGGGATGAGGTGAAGAGATTTGACGAGATCTCATGTGCTTTGGGGGGATTGAATAGGATTAGGGGGATGGATTTGATGAGGATCTTGATGAACTATCTTGGAAGGGTTCCGCTCTTCGGCGAGTAGTCATCCAGCCTTCGAGAGCCTCCTAAGATTCTCCATAACAGTCTTAGTCCTCTTCAACTCGAGCTCAATCCTAAGCCTCAAGTATTCCCCAAGTGTGATCTCTTCCCTCTCATATCTCCTAATAACCTCATCAACCTCTCCATCGAGTTCTCCCAATCCCTTCTTGAGATCCTCCTTGACCTTCATCCTCACCGAGCGATCATCCCTCATAGACAAACCTCGAAGAAGGTTATGCATAGCGTCAACTATAACTTTGCTGGCCGACGCAGTCGCCGATCAAGTCGGTTCGTCACATGACTCTCGGATCTTCATCGGCCCCTAAGCTGGACTATGCAGCCGACCACTGTTAAGACCGCTACGATCAATAGGCTGAGATAGATGTCTATGGGTATGAATTGTTTGATCCCTGCTAGGAAGATTAGGGAGCCTAGGAAGGCCGTCCCAACCGCGACTGTTTTGTTGAAGAGCATTAAGACCGCGAAAAATATTATGACCGCGATTATTAGGGCGAAGATCGTGTTTAGGAGAGGTTTGAGGAATAGGTAGGTTAGAGCGGCGGCCACAAGTCCCGCGCCAACGGGTAGAAGGAGTTGCGTGAGCGCTCCGACGAGTATGAACCCGATTACTCCGGCTAGGATCGTCGCGTCGCCGAAGTATGGGGCCATCATCGTGGACGCCGCTAATCCTCCTATGATCCCGCCTATCAAGAATGCTGTGAATTTGATCACCCCTCTTCCCATGAAGACTAGGATTAGGCCCAGGAGTGCTAGGATTAAACCCATTAAAAGAGAGGTGAGTGGCGCTTGAAGCAGGTTCTCGAGCAAGATCTATCGTGTTTTATGGGGTTTTATCGCTTATATGTCTTCTCGATGGAAGTTGTCGATCCTCTCCTGCCCCTCTCCAGCCTCCACACCATATCTCGTGTTCAGTAATTTGAAGATCCTTAAGCTGGTCTCATAGGGTATCCCGCCAAGCCTCGATAACTGGCCGGCATCCGCGTTAAACACAGCTCTAACTGTTCCAAGCCTCTCCAAGAGCCTCTTAGCCCTAGCAGCCCCAACTCCGGGCAGAGACGCCACTATGTTTAGCTGGAGCTCATGGATGTCGGCTCTCTTCCTCTTGGGCTTAAGATGATACTCCTCCTTCCTCGGACTCCGTTTCGAGATCACAGCTATTAGATTCGCTGTTTCCTCGGGGGATGGAGTATAGAGGAGCGTTATCTTAAAGTCGTAGCCTAGGCTCGCGATCGCCCCCCAGATCGCCGCCCTATTCTCAAACCTCGTGAGTATCCTTGAGAACTCCCCCTCTATCAGGATCGTGGGATTCTCCGACGCTTTAACTAGGTTCGATGCTTGATCGAATAATCTTCCATCGAGAAGCGATGATAGAAAATCTCCAACCTCCTTCCTCTCGATCAAGACATCTCCTGGGAGGAGATAATCTCCAACCTCTAGGAACTCGTATCTCAAGCTTACCCCAAGCCTCGATAACATCCTCGGAACCCCGGACTTCACCTCCCTCTTATCCACAACCACTACTCCAGGTCTGAGCCTTAGCGTCATCCAATTCAATTAGACATCGCTTATCATTAATTTATTTCGTATCCTGCAAGATGTTATGGAAGATCTGCTTATTCCCTCTCAGCGGACTGATTTACGATCATGTGTTCAGCCTGTCCCATACTCCTCATCGAGGGAACTCGTATTATCGCATAATACTTGATGTTTTAAACCTTATCTGTGCGCATCTCCAAGAACATTTGAGACGAGCTTGGATCGAGATCCGTTTTTATGGGATCTTAATCGGGCTGATGAACTTGAAGTATATTGAGGTCGCGATTGAGGTCAGCGCCAAGACCATCACGACTAAATCTTTTGGCCTAAGCTTAAGCTCCTTGAGATAGGTTCTCTTCTTAGATGCCCCGAAGCACTTCACCTCCATGGCCTCGGCGAGCTCATAGCTCCTCCTCAAGACGTTAACGATTAATGGGACTAGGATCGGGATATATCGCCTCAGCCTGGTTAACGGGTTTCCCTTATCGAGCTCCAGTCCCCTAGATCTCTGGGAGTCCATTATGGTTTGAAGTTCTTCTGCTAGGATGGGCGTGAACCTTATGGCGGAGATGAAGGCGAAGACATACATGTAAGGTATCCTCAGCTTCGTCAAGGTCATCCCAATCTCCTCCGGAGTCGTTGTGAGGAAGAAGATGGAGAAGGAGGCGAGTAAGGCTATCAGCCTATAGGCCGCCGCGAAGGACTCGTAGAGGATTATCTGGGTCGGAGGCTGCCCGGGTATGAGCATTCTGACGAGATAGTTCATCAAGAAGACCGCGGCTATGAATGGAATAGAGCCGTAAACGGTCTTAATCCACCTCCTCATCGTCCCGCTTATGGCCGCGAGGAATGCCTCGGCGGCCACGATTAT
>JAGGTD010000054.1 GCA_021163925.1 Nitrososphaerota archaeon | reverse complement strand
GGTGGAGCCCCGGGCGGGCTTTGAACCCGCGGCCTGCGGCTTACAAGGCCGCCGCTCTAACCAGGCTGAGCTACCGGGGCCTAGTTCTTCGTCGATTCGGCTTAGATTTATTTCTAACTGAGCTCTTTTGCGAGTAAGGCTAATAGGGTCGAGTGAGGTTGCCTCTGCTTGAGGGGCCGTGGTCTAGCTTGGCTATGATTCGCGGCTTGGGCCCGCGAGGTCCTGGGTTCAAATCCCAGCGGCCCCATCCTCCAACTTCTCTCCAAGAATCTTTGGCGATTTAAGAGCTATTAGGTGAGATTTCTCGGGTTAGGTGAATGTTGTTGGATACTCCGAGGGGTATGGATGATCTGTTGCCGAGGGAGGTGGCCTTAAAGAGAAGGATAGAGGATGTTATTAGAGAGGTCTTCAAGCTCTATGGATACCTTGAGGTCGAGACGCCCACCGTTGAGTATTATGAGCTCTTCGCATTAAAGTCTGGAGAGGAGATCAGGGAGAGAATGTTCGACTTCATCGATAAAGGTGGAAGGAGAGTAGTTTTAAGACCTGAAGTGACGGCGTCTATTGCTAGGCTGGTCGCCTCAAAGCTTAAGGCCGTGGCCCCACCTCTAAGGCTCGGATACATCGCGGATTGCTATAGATACGATGAACCCCAGTGGGGTAGGAGGCGGAGGTTTTGGCAGGGCGGGTTCGAGCTGATAGGCAGTAAGGATCCGCTCGCAGACGCCGAGATCCTTGAAGTCAGCTATGAGGTCTTCAATAGAATCGGATTGAGAGACCACTACTTTAAGGTCGGGCACATCGGCATCCTCAGAGAGATTTTGAGCAGCTATCATGTGGATGAAAGGGTTCAGGATAGAATTCTAACCCTACTGGATAGAAAGATGACCGTAGAGGCGTTCGACCTCATGAAGGAGAATGGGGTTGATGAAGATGGAGTTCAAGTGATTAGGGAGTTAACGAAGCTCGAGGGAACGGATTTGAGGAGGATATTGGCGGATGCCTTGAACCTCCTATCCCCATGGAAGGAGGCATGTAAAGACCTTGAAGATCTCTGCGAGATAATCGACTTAGCGCGTGAGGGCGGGGTTGAGTCGAGGATCGTGGTCTCCCTCGGATTGGCCAGAGGACTCGAATACTATACCGGATTCATCTTTGAGCAGAGCGTTCCAGATATCAAGATAGCGTTAAACGGCGGTGGAAGATACGATAATTTAATCGAGTTATTTGGTGGAAAACCAACCCCAGCGGTCGGGTGCGCGATCGGGATCACGAGGATCATGCAATATATCTTGGAGAAGAAGCCTGAGGAAACTCCAGCACCATCTAGGCCGAAGATCCTATTGGCCAGCGTCGGCGACGTTTCAAAGAAGTATGTTATGAGGGTTGCGAGGATCTTGAGGAG
Organism: Nitrososphaerota archaeon; assembly: GCA_021163925.1. Lineage (GTDB taxonomy): Archaea > Thermoproteota > Nitrososphaeria_A > Caldarchaeales > Wolframiiraptoraceae > AUK039. Next base: position 5,003 of record JAGGTD010000054.1, on the reverse strand, counting down.
CATGGGCTTTGGGATCGAGGTGGAGGTCCTATCGAGGAAGCTTCCATCCGCGATAGAGTATGCATTAAAGAGTGGCATGAGGTTCATGGTAATAGTTGGCGGGAGGGAGGAGGCTGAGGAGAAGATCTCCATACGAGACCTAGAACTCAGAAGGCAGGTTGAGCTGCCGCTCTCGGATAGGGAGAGGATTATGGAGGCGTTGGCCGGAGTTGAACGCATTTAATCCTATAGTCCACATCGAGGCGGCTACGATAATCCTGATACTCGCCCTACTCTCACTTAAACTCAAGCTCTTGGATAGAGGCGGGATCCTCGCATCGATCCCCATAGGCTATGTAATCTACGTCTTTGGAGGAGTGGATTATTTCATTCTACTGCTAGTCTTCTACCTGACATCAGGGGCGGCGACAAAACTTAGAGTCAGGCAGATCGGCAAGGATGTATTGGATAAGGATTCGATTAGGGGGTGGAGAAATGTCGTGGCAAATGGAGCCGCCGCCGCGATAATATCCCTACTCAATATCGCAGGATTTAATCGAGGTAGGGTCACGGCAGCCTATCTTGGAGCTGTTGGAACAGCCTTCGCCGACACGCTCGCGACCGAGATCGGGTTACTGTATCCAAGGGAGCCTAGGCTTATAACGAATATGAAAAGAGTTTTGAGGGGGACTCCGGGCGCCGTCTCACCATACGGCTATCTCGGCGGAACCGGCGCCCTCCTAATCCTAATACTCTCCTCGATGGCCGTGGGGGTTACGGACTTAAGGCTGGTGGTAGCGACTATGGTCTCCGGGGTCTTAGGGATGACTATAGATAGCGTTTTAGGAGCAACCATCCAATCGAAGTATAGATGCGTCATCTGTGGAAAACTAACCGAGAGTAGGGTTCACTGCGGGACGACAGCGGAGGTGGTTGATGGAATATCCATCATAGATACACATGTGGTGAACCTGATATCGACGATGCTCGGCGCGCTCATAGCATATCTAATTGCATCGGCCTAAGTAAGTTAGAAAAATGGGAAAGGTTCTTAGATCCTAGAGTTGTATTCTGGCGATAGGAGCCTGTATCGAACCGTGTTAGGAGCCAAGCCTTCAGAATCCTCTAAACCCTCTCCAATGCTCGCCCTAAACTTTTTAACAAACCTCTCAACCCTTTTATCCGAGACCATTAACCCATGAAGGGGGAGTTGGAGGTAAGTAGGAATTCGCATCGAGGGCCCGTAGCGCAGCCTGGATAGCGCATCGGCCTTCTAAGCCGGGGGTCGGGGGTTCAAATCCCCCCGGGCCCGTTCAACGTGTTTATCAGCTTTAAGTTTCCATCATCCTTATTATCGTTGATGAGATTAATGATGTCGTTATCACCGTTCCAACGATCGCCGTGTAAGTTTCGCTCGTTAGGATTCCGTGTTGGAGGCCGAAGACCGCTGAGACGAGTCCGAAGGTCAGTCTGAAATTGAAGATCGCGCCGGCCAGCTTTGACCATCTTTTCCACTCTGGGGCAAGCCTTGGAAGGATTAGACTTGCGGAGAGATATTTTGCTGTGAACGCCATTAAGATGAAGACCGCCGTCAAGATGACAACATTAATGCTTATTCCAGATAATTTCATTAAGGATCCGGCCTTGAAGAAGAAGATCGGGGACATGAATCCGAAAACAATTCCGCGAAGCTTCTCGGCTACCTCTTCATGCTCCTCGAGGATCTCGGAGAAGAGGAATCCGAGGATGAATGCGAGGATCGCCTTTTCAACCCCAATCCTCTCTGAGAAGAATATCAGGGAGATCAGGATGAGGAGTAGGAATTTGAGCTCGATCTCGGCTAGATTCCCCCTATATCTCTTAAACAATAGACCTCCAATTTTCGGAGCATGATACATGAATACAATTGTTACTATCAGAAATATTATCGTCCAATAGGTGATCGATCCAAAGATGACCGTGAGGGAGATCATGCTCAGCACATCCACGATAATTGATCCCGCGAACATCGTCTGCCCCATCTCGCTATTGAGGAGCTTTAGATCCTTTAAGGTTGGGTAGACTAATGCGACGGATGTCGTAGAGAGCGAGATCCCTATGAGGGTCGCGGTCTTTAGGTCGCATGAGAATAGGATGAGGCTTATCAACCATATCGCGGTGAACGGGATTAGATAAGATGCCAAACCTAGGACGGCTCCCTTACCCACATTCCTTTTCAAGACATCCTTATCCACCTCCAGTCCGGCGAAGAACATGAGGCCTAGAATTCCGAAGTTTGCCATGAAGTCCATCCATGGAACATCTGATAGTTGGAAGACGTTCACCCCCACAAGCCCGGCTATTATCTCAAACATTGGAGCGGCCATCCCTATCTCCAATGATATTATGCCGAAGACGACTATCAGGAGAGGTATTATAAGCTCGTTCATCGAACGCTAAACTTGCCGTCCCCGATAATATCTGCTTTTCTCCCGTAGGGAGGATAGGACCTCGGCTCGGTGATAAAGTATCTTAATCTTTAAGGCGAGTTCCTCAACTCTCTCGCGGAGATCCCTTGGAAGTCTTCGAGCACGGAGATCATCAATATTCTTCATCAGCTCCTCGAGTATATGTCTTGTGAGGTCAAGCCTGATCTCTCTCCTGAGATTTTCTTCGCAGAATCTCAGGTTCTCCGCAATCTCTTTAAGGGACTTCTCCAACTCTCGGTCATCGCGTAAGCCCGCCATCCCTAGGCTGAGTTTAATCTATGACAATAAAAATATTAGTCTCAGAGGTCTTGTCATTTTACGGTTAATGAAGATGCCTTATTAGATGGTTTATCGTGGATTAAGGGGTTTTCGATGAGGAAGGAGTATAGGAGAGATCCACTATGGCCTGTCCTCGTCGAGGTGGTTAAGCGGGATCCAGCTTATGAAGAACATAAGATACGTGTCAGAGATGAGATTCTTCCCGAGAAGCCCGACATAACCCCTGAAGAACTCTCAAAGCTTCTCTCCATACCGGTTGGAGAGGCGCTTGTGATCCTTGACGAACTCCGGATAACGGTAGAGGAGGTTAAGGAGGAGCTCTCAAAGCCTCTCCCAAGACCCGTCTATGAACACGTCGCGATAGGCGGAACCTTCGATGAGATCCACTATGGCCACCTAATGTTGATCTTAATGGCTTTAAGGCTTGGGAGGAGGGTCTTAATCGGAGTGACGACAGACGAATTCGTGAAAAGGTTGGATAAAGAGCATGAGGTGAAGAGCTATGCTGAGAGGGTTGAGGGGCTTAGGAGGGAGCTTGAGAAGAGAGGTTGGGTCGAGAGATGCAAAATAATTCCGTTAAGCGACCCATATGGGCCTACGGTCGAGGATCCGAGTATCGAAGTCTTGGTTACGAGCCCATTCACCCATTTTAGGGGAGTTGAGATAAATGAGTTGAGGGTGAAGAGGGGATTGAAGCCTCTTAGAATAGTGGTCTGCCCACTTGTGGTGGCCGAGGATGGAAAGCCTTTATCCAGCACCCGGATCGCTAAAGGTGAGATCTCCTTGGATGGCAAGAGTATTAGAGGGTTACGCCATCCCGATCATCAAAAGGATTATGAATATCAGGATTCCGGTTAAGATCGAGTAGAATTTACTAGCTTGGTAGAGCTTCTTGAAGCCGATGGCGTTATAGGCCGCGATCACCGCCCATGAACTCATGGATAATAATCCCATCAACCGCTCCAGGAAACCAATCTCATAATCCATTCGCACACATTGTTCTGCAACGCTGTTTGAGAAGACAACTCTATCCCATGACCAGCTTGAGACGCTCAACCTCTCAAGTGTTCTCTTAACGCCATTCTCAACCCACTTGACCGAGGTTAAGTTCATGTAGGTCTTGGTTTGGTTGATAACTCTCTCAACATCTCCTCGGGTTGTTAGGCGAGACCACTCCGGAATCGTCTTATTCGGGAAGCCTCTATAAACCTTAGCGTGGTTCACGTTAATGGCCTCAGAGGATATTTTGATGGGGCCTTCCGGAGATATTCCGAGGAGGGTTGCGTTATAGAGCGTGAGGTTCTCGAATCTAGCGTCCACCACCACATACGAGGCTTTGGGGATGTTGAATGCTATTGGAATCTGTATCGCCGTGAATATTATCAAGATTATGAATGAATGAAGGATTAGGGTTATGAGGGAGATAAGCTTCCACTCAACTCCCTTCAAGAACAGCATCAAAAACATCACAAGCGCGATAACCCCGAACGCCATCGTGATTTGAATGGTCCTAGAGAACATGATTTGCTGGAAGGTGGGTAGTGGCGGCCGCATATGTTCAAAGCCCCTTAATCCAAATCTTAAATCGAGTTTATTATAGAGAATATAGGCTGAATATGATCCGAATAGGAGGGCGGAGGCTATGAATATCGCCAATCCTCTCAGGAGCTTGAGCAGTCTCCACTTAGACTCCTTGACCTGCTCAAGAATCCCTCTCAGGAGATCCCGTCCAACCAAGCTCTCACAGCCAATAATCTGAATCATTCTCTTATTTTCTTATCGCATCCTCACCTTGAATATGGCCATGATCGTGAGGGCGATCGCAGCCGATATAAGTAGATTTTGGATGAAAACCCTATACTCGGACACCGGCTTCTTCTCGACGAGACCCTCATAAGCCTTGGGCGCCTCCACATAAGGTTCAGGTATGGTCGTCTTCGCAGTAACCGTTTTGGTTACCATTGTGCGGGGGGCTGGCATCCTCCGCAACCCCTTCGCGACCGGAGTTTGAGCTGGAGTCGAGGCCATGAATGTCAGTACGCCATAGAAGAGCATCGCCGAGATTATGGCCACAACGACTCTGAGCTTCAACCCCTTAAGCACGCATACCATATAATCCACCTATTGGATAAATCTATAGATTAGAACGGCTACCAAAGCCTATGCCTCCAGAGCCTTATGGTCTCGAACCAGAAGAAGATCGATGAGATTGCTCCGAAGGAGAAGGCGTAGGGGTTGAGGTTCTGGAGGTTTTGGAGTATGTATAGGGTTGTTAGG
>JAGGTD010000023.1 GCA_021163925.1 Nitrososphaerota archaeon | reverse complement strand
TACCTTGACCGTATAGGATCCCTCCCCACCCCTCCCATCCATATTATCTATGGTTAGGTAGAAGTTGTTGGTTCCCGGTAGCCAGTCTCCCTTGACTTGGAGGGTTATGGGCATACCCCTGGCCTCGGATTTATTGCTTCTTAGGGGGAATTTGTCGGCTGAGAGTAGGCTTGCCTTCAATCTAATGGTCTTAGAGGGGTTCACGGTTATCCTCAGCACCTGCTTGGGCTCTAGGACGACCTTAAGCATGTAGCAGTCGGCGTGATCGTCTCCGAGATTCTCTCCAGCCAGATAGCCCGTGAAGGTGGCGGGCTCTCCGAGGCTCGCCTTAGGGGCTTCCAGCGCCTGGCTTGGATCCGTTCCAGCATCTCTCCCAGATCCGGCGTCGTCGACCTTCTCGACCGTGATCTCGATCGTGTAGTTTAGGGCTCCCCTAGACTTCCCTATCCTCAGGTATAGGATTGGGCTTGGGTTTCCCGGGATCCAGCCCAGGGTATAGGTTAGTTCTCGCCGGATCTTCTCACCCCTTCCTAGGGCTTGGTCTGATCCAGCTAGCCTCGCTCCCTTCTCCGAGTATAGGGCTATGGTTGTGAAGCCCGAGACCTCGCCTGTTCCCATGAGCTCGGCCACGACATTTACCTTCATCCCGCTGCTTAGGCCGACGAGCTTGTAGTAGTGGTTGTCCTCGAACTCTCCGGTTAGGGATCCCCTTAGGCTGGCCGAGCCTGTCGATAGATCTATCTCGGGGGCTGACTCGAAGTCTCTCCCAGGCTTTTGGGCTAGGGTTGGCTGGATCATGGCTAGGATTAGAGTGATGGATAGTAGGATGACCGCCGTCTTCTTCAAGCCTCTCCGCCCGCCTAACAGCATAACTCCTCCTTGAAATAAGTTTTCTAACCTACTCGGATCTGGGATGACCATGCCTCCATGAGATTATTAGCTTGAGAATATCTCGGTATTCAGGGATTCTTCATAAAAAGTTTGGGAGGTTAAAAAATGGGGAAGGTTGGATCTTTACTTCTTTGGAGGTGGTGGTGGGTAGATTCCGAGTCTGCGGCCGCGCCAGCGGATGTACTCGCTTAGGAGGATTACGATGACGATCACCAGTATGATGAAGCCTATTATCAGCGCGAGCAATGCTCCGAAGGTTAGTGGCACTCCAGCTATCTCGGTGTATGGTGGCAGGCTTATCTCGACCGCTCTACCGGCCTTGAGGTCTTCCTTGCTTATGGTGGCAGATCCTCTGAATCCCTTCCACTCCGCCTCGACGGTGTAGTCGCTTAATGCCATCTTAGGCACTTCTAGGAATCCGCCTTCATCGGTTGTGTAGGTTCCTATCTCGGCTCCAGCCCTCTTGATGACGACCTTGGCGAATGGCAGTCCTTGTCCAGCGGCTCCGACGACCCTCACCCTTATCGTGAACAGCTCTCCTATCTCGGTTATCGTGGTCCTAGCCCTGCTCACGGTCTCGGTTCCGCTGAAGACGACGAATCCCTCGCGCTTCACGGTGACGTCATAGCTTATTCCGGCGCCCTCCTTCTCCAGCGGCACTCCCTCGAAGTATGCCTTGCCGGCCGCGTCGGTCTTCTTGGTGACCTTTCCGAAGGTGACCTCGGCTCCGCTTATCGGCCTGCCCTTAGTGTCGACCACGCTCACCGTAACGGTTCCAACAGGCAGCTCTATGACCTTCCTCGCCTTCAATCCCTCAGGCGTGTCGGCTATCGTCACCGAAGCCTCAGTTCCATAGACTGGTGAAGCCCAGCTTATCTTGAAGGTGTATAGCTTCGTCGTCACCATAGCCCTGATCGTTATTATTCCTCCTAGGTTGCTCGGCTTCTCGGCATAGATGTCTGGCGTGACGCTCACCGTGGCGTCCTTCAACACCCTTCCAAGCATGTCAACGGCTCTGAAGCTCACGTCGGTTAGGGCGACCGGTATGCTGCGGGTGACGGTTCCGACGTTCACGTTGCTCAGGTCTATCGGCGTGCGGGCGACGAGCTCGCCCTTGAACTTGGCCTCGATCGTGTAGGTTCCGCGGACTAGGCCGACCACCTCGATGCTCGTATCCTTAGCGGATACGGATACTCCCTGGCCGCTGAACGTGATGTCGAGCGCCGGCGGCTCCTTATTGACGTCGTACACGAACTTCGCCTTGACGTCGAAGATCGCTGCATGGGCGTCCTTGTGCTCCTTGACTAGAGCTCCGGTTGGGGCCTCGTCGGTCCGTATCTCGTACACCCATAGTTCTCTCGCCACCTCAGGCCAGTAGGCGATGTGCCTCGGTAACAGTAGCTTCCAGGTCGTCTCATCCTCCTCGCTGTCGTAGACCTTCGCGGTTCTTCCCTTTATCTCTGGATGCGGGTAGAGGGCTCCATCCTTCACGGTTCCAGGCGGTGTCCAGAAGACCCTCACTATGTAGGTCACGTAGCTTGGGTTGACTCCCATCTCCCTGGCCACGGACGGCGGTACTCCTCTGAACGGTAGGCTCTCTCCAGCGTCATCTGTATCGTCATCATTGTTCACGTCGAAGGCGACTGGGCCTACGGTGACGTTCATGAGCCTCGTGAATCCCATGCCTCCGAATACTCTCGCCTTCTCCTGGAACGGTATCTTGACTTCTCCGGTCGCCATGTCTAGTCCATGGGTTGCCCAGAATCCTGTCATGTTGACAGGCTTCGCCTCCCACGTGTAGTCTACGGTCTTGGAGTATGCTGCAAGCTTTCCGCTCGCCTTGTCCCATAGCTGGACTAGTGCTCCGACCACCGGCCTGCCGTTGTAGTCTGTCACCCTAGCGGTTACGGCGGTGTAGTCTACCTCGACCACGTATGGCTTGCTCCTCTGGTATAGCTTGCTGTAGGTGCAGAGGCCGTTGCAGAGCAGTCCCTCTGGTACGCTGGTGAACCATGTGTCTATCTGGGCTATGGCCCAGTGGGATGGCTCCTCGTCTGGGTAGTAGGCGTGGGTCATGTCCTTGAACTTCTCAGGCGGCTCGACCCTGTATCTTATCGTCATTCCAACCCAGAAGACCTTGTCGACGGTGTCTCCGCTTGAGAGCACGACCTTGCCCTCAGCGTCGGTTACGGCCTCGCCCTCTGCCGCGACGAATCCTCCGCCCGTCTCCCTTATCACGTACTTGACGGTGTAGCCTGGGATCGGGTAGGCTGTGGCTATTCCTGCCTCATCTCTCCATGTTAGGACCTCGAAGAGCACCTGCTTGGCCGCAGCCAACATTATTGGGACGTCTATGTCCTTGGTTGCGCTGGCGGTTCTGAGGGCTCCGTCTCCGAAGGTCTCGTTATTCAGTACTAGGGCTGTGTGGACTAGGTTGTCTAGCCAGTCGATCTCGGTGTGGTTTGCTAGGAATGTGTACTTCCAGGTTGTGTTCATGAACCTCGGTCCAGGTATTAGCTCGAAGCTCTTCTTGCCCTCGGCCCATAGCTCGTTGGCGCTTAGGTAGACTGGTAGATCCTCGATGGATTCTACGTTCTCTGGCTTGCCTAGAGGATCGGCCGTCCACAAGTTCTTTTCATGCCATGTGGTTACGTTCGGGTACCAGATTGTTACGTATAGTCCCTTGACGACCGTGCTTGTGCCGTTGCAGAGGGCCATGTAGAAGGTCGGGTTGTAGACCTCGGTAGGCCCTATCTCGTAGCCTGTCTTGTCTAGGACCACGTTGTCGCTGTAGACGACCGCGCTCTTCCAGACCACGTTGATCTGATAGTGGAACTCGTCCTCAGTGCGCTCATCATCATCGTTGTAGGTCTCGTTGAGCCAGCCGCTTATCGGCAGGACCACGCTTCCATATCTTGGGTCGTCTGGACCTAGATCCTTGAAGCTATCCACGTATCCGTCCTCGTCCGTGTACCACCTACCATAGGCCAATAGACCATTTGGCGTCTCATCAGTTTCGAGCATCAGGTAAACGTAGTCCGCGGAGACCGCTACATCGAGCTTCAGCGGCTCCGCCCTAGTCGACAGGTCTACCACATCTCTCAGTAAGAGCTTCGCTGGGGCCGGCGGCACCTGCACGTATAGCTCCGCAAAGTCGACTTTAGATCCATCTTCATAGGTCGTGAAGTTCAGGTAGACGCGGTCCCATCTCCTGTTCTCGAATACCTGCGGCGTATCGGTCTCGACGCGCTTAGTGTCCCACTTCCAGCAGACCTTAATTGTCTTCGCCTCTGAGACACTATCGTCATCATAGTAGGTGACGTTCTTGCAGTATTCGTCTTTCTCGGAGATCTTGACGGATGCGTTTACGTCTAGGTGGGCTATCCATAGCTCGATTAGGGCCTTATTCAATGGGTTGGCCGCTCCATCTTTTCCGAATGCTCCTAGCTTGATGAATGCTACCGGTATTGGTATCGGTAGGACTCCCTTTCCATCGACCTCCGAGGCCTCTACCTTGTATTCGTCTTCTGGCGAAGGCAGCTCGTAGACCACGAACCAGGCTGGATACCAGTCCTTGTAGGTGTTGCCCTCGATCCTGTCAACCCAGACGTCGAATCTGCGGTCGGTCTTCCATAGCTTCTCGGTTCCCACCAGCGTGAAGTTGAAGGTGTCTGCAACGTCGTTCGGCGCGGATGCGTTGTAGAACTTGTCGATTATGAAGCTCGCGTTCTCCTTCTTGCTGTAGCTGTAGGTCTTGTTCGTCTCGAAGTACATGTCGGTTAGTAGGTAGCTTCCGTTCCAGTAGATGTTGCTGGTGTAGAAGCTGTCCCTCATTATCGCGGACATGTCGAATATGTCCTCGGTCCACTTGCTCGTGTAGGTGTTTCCAACCCACTTCTCCTCCTCCACGTTATAGTAGACCATGTTGACGCCGTTGTCGTTCACTATCTTGAAGCTCGCGTCTCCTACCCTCAGGTCTCCGTTGATCACTCTCTTCCAGAAGTCGTGGGCCCAGGTCCTGAGGGTTATCTCCTCCTCGCAGACTAGGGCCGTCCTGTTTCCGACCAGGTCCGGGTTCCATGCCTCCCATGTGTCTGGGAAGTTCTCAGGAGTGACTGGCACTCCTCCCATCGATCCGAAGATCCTCAAGACAACTCTATCGTTGACTTCCTCAGGTGGAGTGGTCCTTATCGTTGGCACGGAGTCCTCGTAGCTTGTCGCCCACTTCCAGTCTATCTTGATCTCATATGGAACCTCTACATCTCTTCCAGGCCACTTGCTGTTGCCTGGTGTCTGCTCGCTCTGGGCATAGCTTGGATCTGTCACGGTTGTGACCGTTATGTTGTAGATTGCCGGAGGCATCTTGTAGAAGATGTACTTGGCCTCATACTCGCTTAGGGCCTCCATCGGCGAGTCGTCGGCTATCTTGTGGAAGTCTGTGCTTATCTCGTATCTGAACCATAGTGGGTCGACTGTTATCGAGGTGTTGAAGGGCTCATCATTCTCGTCTCCGGTTGGGTCTAGAGTTTCTAGGAAGTAGACCTTCTCGGTGGTCCATGGCTTGTAGGTTCCTATCCAGGTCAGGGTTATGTTGAGCCTCGGTATCTTGTAGTCTCCCTGGAAGTTCGTCGTGTAGAAGATCAGGGTCTTGATGGGCACCCTCACCTTGACAGGCATGTCTATTCCACTTGCTATCTCGAGCTTGAGCTCGTTCTCCTCGGTTAACGGTATATCTGTTCCATCGGCCTCCTCTGCGGCGAATAGCGGTACCTCAATTCCCTTCCACCAGACGCGGCTGATGGTCAGGACTCCACCTGGTATGTATGGGAACTCTAATTCGCCGTGTTCGGATGTCTGCCTCCAGTCGGTTCTTCCATCAGGCATCGTGTACTTGACCCATAGTTGTGGGATGACGTTCTCACCCTTGCAATCATAGAAGACTAGCTTCACCTTGTAGACCGGGGTCCTGATCGTTACGACGGTGGTCTCGGTTAATACGTCGATCTCATCTATCTCGTAGTAGACCTCGACCCCTTGGTAGATGACCTTGACGCCGTATGGACCCTTGTTTCCAGGTAGCTGGAAGAAGGTCACGTTACCTTCTCCAAAGTGGACATAGCTCCAGTAAACTCCTGTCGTGAGCGACTCATCTATGCTCGGAACTTTTGCATAGAAGTTTCCATTAGGTAGCCTTAGATCTACCTCGGTCTCGGCCGCTGGGAGCGGGTTGCCTAGGGCGTCGACGACGTAGAAGACTATGTCGTAGACATAGGTCGTCATGTTTACTCTTCCGCGTGTTCCAGGATCGGTTACGTCATCTAGGACTACTATCGGGGCGTCCCAGTCTACTACTTCTGAGAAGTCGTGCGGCTCGATCCACCTGTTGGTTATGTTATAGGCTATTGCGAATGGGTCCTTGACGTGTAGCTCCGCGACGAGTTCCTCGTTTCCTGGGTAGACGTTTTGCCATCCGCCCTTCCATGATACTAGGACGTCGAATCCATCATATTCCTTGTCGT
>JAGGTD010000021.1 GCA_021163925.1 Nitrososphaerota archaeon | reverse complement strand
TGGTATGTACGTGTTGCCCATTTCGTACGGGTGTTGGAACCGAGGAGCTCCCGTCCAGAGCCATAGACGCCGGGGCGAGAGGTGTGATAATCGGATCGATGAGAGTAACCAAGGGAATAGTTGAGAGGTTGAGGCACGTAGGCTATCAGGGAATCGATGAGATTCTGAGGAGAGTTCCGAGAGAATTGAAACCTAAGAGGCAGGTGACCTTGAAAATGAACGATCTCAAGAAGACCATCCATAGGCTCGCTGACAGACTCGATATGAGGGTATATCCATCGGCGTGCGCGGCGAACATCGAGGCTCATGGACTCTCATGTAATGCGTGTAGGTTGGGGCCGTGTGGAGATCCTAAAGAGCTTCCAAGCTTCGAGCTAAAGGATGTCTCAAAGCTCGCAAACCACTATAACATCAGGGTCGTAGACGGCGTTTTAGACGATCACTTGAAGCTTAAGGTGTCTGGGAGCTGGAGGAGGATTAGAGAGTTCACATCCTTCCTGAAGTGGTCTATCAAGAGAAGGATTCTCGTTGAGAGGGTTTAGGCGCGTCTATCGCCCGGGCCTATATGTCCCATCCTCGTCTGGACTATGACCGTCCTCAATCCACGCTCCTCCAAGATCCTCTTAACCTTGAGCATCTCATCCACGCTCGGCCTCCTTATGTATCTCCTCCTAAATGTTGGGAAATAGTCTAGGACGGTTACCTGAAGCCTCGGATCTATCGCCGCAACCCTATCCCCTATCTCCGCCACCTCATCGAAGCTCATCCACTCAGAGTTGTATGCGAATCCAGCCCCGATATACACTTCATCTGAATACTTCTCAACGAGATACTCTAGGATCTTCCAAGAGTTTGTGAAGTATCTCTCCGCCAGCGACCTATCATCTATCCCCGTTATCTTCATGTAGGTCTCCAGCCTCCCAGCCTTCGGCTCTACTCCGATATTATTGCATCCAGCCTCCACAAGCTCATCGACATAATCCTCCGTCAATATGGTTCCATTGCTGTCGAGGTGGAGTCTGGTCTTCGGATTCAGTTTCCTAAGGTTCTTGAAGAATTCTATGAGCCACCTCCGATTCAGGGTGGGCTCGCCTCCGCTTATAGCCAATCCGGGGGTATTATAGATCAGTTTGCATTCGGTCAATTTCTCAGCCGCCTCCCTCGGGGTCATCGGCTTACTGGAGTTATCGTAGGTTACGTGATAGTTTTGGCATTGAGGGCATCTGAGGTTGCATCCCGCGACCCATATCGCTGACTCGACATAAGTGTATCTTCCCACCTCATACCATGGCGTCGCCTTCCCGCCAACCCTATGAGGCTCTGGGCCATGAACTATTCTCAAGGGCTCGACCTCATCTATGTCTAGTGAGATCTCCATTCCATCCCTCACAGGGTTTATGCAGGTTCTCTCAAGCTCTCCATCGATCAAGACCGCGCAAGCCCAGCATCCGCCGAGATTACATGGAGCGGTTAAGCCCTTAGATCCAGGAGGCTTGAACTCGACCCCAATTCGCTGGAGGGCCTCTTTAACAGATATTCCCGCCGGAACGCGGTATTCGACGCCGTCAACCTTAATTTTGATGAGCTTCTCCTCAACCTCCACCTCGACTATCCTCCTCGCCTCATAGGGGCAGGCGTAGAAACATGATAGACAGCCTATGCATTGATCGGGGCTTCTACAGACGTTGACGGTCTTGCAGAAATCGCATCCAACGCACTTATCCGTATCGACTACAACCTTTCTCCTCTTCAACCCCGCCAAAAATGGGTCGGCGTTCAATCTTAAAAGGTTGATCAAAAGAATTATATCTATCATGGTGAGATGACGTATTGGATGATGAGGTCTGCATCGGCGGAGCGGTGAAGATGGATCAACCGGCTGACAAGTTATTAGCGGATCGCTTTAACAAAACTATTTTTTATGGTGTTCAGTTAAGCCCTGCCATCATCATCTAATCAGCTACGGCCGCTCTCATCACATCTGAAAACTTGCTTAACAGGTTAAAATATGTTGATGGCCTTGAATTCATGGCGGGATGGAGGATAGGGTTTGGAGGATCATAAAGACGGTCTCAGACATGTATGAGATAGACTTGGAGAGGTTTAGGCGTAGGAGGCCGTTCGAACTCCTAGTCGCGGTCATCCTATCTCAGAGGACGAGTAGGGAGAACGTGAGGAAGGCCATGGAGAGATTTAATCGAAGATTTAGGGATGTTGAGGACGTGGCGAATGCTAGGCTGAGGGAGATAGAGGATGCGATAAGACCCGCTGGGATATGGAGGATGAAGGCCGCGAGGATCAGGAAGATAGCTAGACAGCTCCTAAAATTGGAGGGAGGATTGGACTCGATCCTCAAGAAGCCCTATCCAGAGGCTAGGAAGATCCTATCATCAATGGAGGGGGTTGGGCCTAAGACCGCCGACGTATTCTTGATGGCCGCGAGGGATGAGCCAGTCCTACCGATAGACACCCACATCTTCAGGATAATGAGGAGGTTGGGGGTAGCCGATGAGAGGGATGATTATGAGAGTTTGAGGCTGAAGCTTGAAGCCGTAACACCGCCTCATATGAGGATGAAGGCTCATCTAGCGTTGATTGAGTTTGGGAGAAACATTTGCAGGGCTAGAAACCCTAAGTGCTCCCAATGCCCGTTGGCCGAGATATGCCTCTCAAGGGAAGGATGCTCAAACCCTTAATACGTTTTTGATAGCGTGTCCGCTTAACTTCGTTGATTCATGATATCCGAGCACCTCCTTAAAGTTCTCGGCGACCAGCTGCTTCACCTTCTCAAGATCTACCTTTCTTCCAAGCTCTCGCTGAATCGATGTCATCAGCTCAGGGCTCAAACCACATGGTTTAATCAGCTTAAAGTATCTTAGATCTGGGTTCACGTTTAGGGCGAATCCATGATAGGTTATCCAATGGCTTAGGGCCAAGCCTATCGATGCTATCTTCCTCCCACTCACCCAGACCCCCGGATACTTCTTAACCCTATACCCATTCAACCCAAATTTCCTAATCGTCCTTATGAGAACTTCCTCGATCCTCCAGACATAGTCCCAGACGCTGATCCCAAGCTCCTCCAAGTCTATTATCGTGTATCCTACGAGCTGGCCTGGGCCATGGTAGGTCGCCTCTCCACCCCTCTCAACCTTATAGACCGGCATATTAGGAAGCCTTAGATCCATCGACCTAAGCCTCCTCCCTAAGGTTATCACGTGATCATGTTCTAGGAGTAGTAGGGTGTCTGGGACTCTCCCCTTTGATCGAAGCTGGACTAGCTTTAGTTGTAGGTTATGAGCCTCTCGGTAGCCGATTAAGCCTAGATCGACCACCAATAGCTTCCCGGCCATATCTTACCTCATCAAGATGTGTATGGGTTTCCAGATAGCGGCTTCAGCCGCCTCAGTTATTGCCTCGCTATAGGTTGGGTGTGGCCTAACGGCTCTAGCGAGCTGTTCAATCGTCAAATTGTTTCTCATGGCTAAGGCGATCTCGGCTATAAGCTCGGAGACATGGGCTCCAACCATCTGAGCACCCAAGATCCTCCCACTACTCTCGTCGACGACTATCCTCACAAATCCCTCTCCATGCCTCTCAGCTAAGGCTCTCCCAAGAGCTGAGAATGGAAACTTTCCAACCTTCGGCTTAAATCCCCTCTTCTCAGCCTCCTCCCTAGTCAATCCAACAAAAGCTATCTCGGGATCCGTGAAGATCGCGGCTGGTATACAGGACTCATCTATCCTAAGATCTCCTCCAGTGATGTTCTCTGCGGCGATCAGGCCGTGATAAGATGCTCGATGGGCTAGGAAAGGTGGACCCGTGACATCTCCAACTGCGTATATGTTCTCGACGCTCGATCTAAGATGATCGTCCACGACTATGAATCCCCTCTTATCTACCTTCACCCCAGCCTCCTCTACTCCAAGCCCCTTGGTTGAAGCCCTCTTACCGACCGACACAACCGCGCAATCCGCCTCAACCTCGAAGCTCCCATCCCTCCCCTCCACCTCAGCCTTAACAACATCGTCTGAGATCTTAGATGAGACGACCTTAGAGTTTACATGGATCTCCGCGCAGAGCGACTTCAAGGTCTTCTCAACATGTTCGACCAAATCCTTCTCAAGCCCTGGCAGGATTTGAGGCATGAGCTCGACTATGGTGAGCTTCGTCCCGAGCTTTGCATAGAAGGTTCCTATCTCAAGCCCAGCCACCCCTCCGCCGACGATCAACATCCTCTTAGGAACCTTTGGAAGATTCAGAGCATCGCTTGAGCTAAACACCCTTTTACCATCGAAGGGTATCATTGGTAGGCTGACGTGCTCGGAGCCCGTGGCCACCACGATATTCTCTCCGATGAACTCCCTCTCAGATCCATCCCTAAGCTTAACCAGAACCCTGTTCTCGGATCTCAGCCTCGCCTCTCCCTCAACGACCTTAACCCCATTCTCCTCTAACAGGTACTTTACTCCAGCTCTAAGCCTCCTCAAGACACCGTTCTTGAACGACTGAAGCCTTCCAAAGTCTACTGAGAGCTTCTCAGAGACTATCCATGGAGACCTCTTCGCCGCCCAGAATATGTTCACGCCGTGTATGAGAACCTTAGAGGGAATACACCCCCTATTCAAACACTCTCCCCCAAGCACGTCCTTCTCGATTAGAAGCGTCTTAACCCCATGTTGGCCGAGTCTTATGGCGGCGACATATCCTCCAGGGCCACCACCAATAACTATCGCCTGATACTGCTCGCTCATCTTTGAAATCGCCTCAATTCCTTAGAATTTCACCCAATATTAAACCTTGTGGAGAACGTGTTTGATGAAGTATTCGCCGGCCTTGTATGAGCTTCTGACGAGCGGGCCGGATGCGACGTATAGAAATCCAAGCCTCTCACCAATCTCCTTAAACCACCTAAACTTCTCGGGCGTGACATATTCGACGACGGGTAGATGGTGTCTGGTTGGTTGAAGATATTGGCCAATGGTCAAGATGTCTACTCCAACGGATCTCAGGTCTTTCATGGCCTTAATCACCTCATCATCCCTCTCGCCGAGTCCAAGCATGATCGAAGACTTCGTATAGACCTTATCCGACAGATCTTTGACCATCTTAAGAGTTTTCAAGGACTTCCAATACCCGGCCCTCGGATCCCTGACTTTAGGGGTGAGTCTCTCAACGGTCTCGATGTTATGGGCCACGACATCCACACCCGACTCAACCACCATCTTCAGCGCATTTAGATCGTTATTGAAGTCCGGGATCAGCACCTCCACAATTATGTCAGGACAAAACTCCTTTACCAGCCTAACAGTCTTAGCATATATCGATGCGCCCCCATCCTCTAGATCATCACGGGTCACCGACGTGAGGACCACATAGTCTAGATTCAGCTCCTTGACGGCCTCCGCAACCCTCCTAGGCTCATCCCAATCGATGTATCCGCGTGGATTACCCGTTTTGACGGCGCAGAACTTACATGCTCTAGTACATGTATCTCCCAGTAGCATGATCGTGGCCGTCCCGCTCCCCCAGCACTCAGAGATGTTCGGACATAGAGCTTCATCGCAGACCGTGTGAAGTCTATACTTGCGGATTATAGACCTAACCCTCGAATAGGCTTCACCCGATGGGAGCTTCACCCTAATCCAAGGAGGCTTTCTCAAAGGTTTCATTCACGTACATGGTAATTCCCTTAAAGATAAATCTAGCCTCATGTAGAATAAATGCTAAATAGGTGGATCTGATCATATATCCTCGAATATTGGGTGAAGATGTATGATGTTGATAGAGGTTAGATGGCATGGAAGAGGTGGCCAAGGAGTCGTCACCGGAAGCAACCTATTGGCGAGGGCGATGATCTCCGAAGGAAAATATGCTCAGCACTTTCCAGAGTTTGGGCCTGAGCGGGCCGGCGCACCCGTGAAATCCTATACTAGGATCTCCGACGAGCCCATCGAGATCCACTGCGGAGTCTATGAGCCTGACATGGTGATCGTGATAGATCCCATGATGTCGAAGAACCCTCAGGAGTACGTCTATGGATTAAAGAAGGGTGGAGACATATTCCTAAACCATCCAGGTGGAGATGAGAAGATCGTCAAGTGGGCAAGGAATGCCGGCTTTAAACTCCATGTCTTAGATGCTAGAAAGATCTCCTTAGAGGAGATTAGCAGAGAGATCTATAATGTTCCGATGCTCGCGGCGATGTTGAAGGTGAGGAAGCTCTGCGATCTATCGACCCTTGAGAAGGTCTTGGCTCAAAGATTTTCAGGAAGAGTTTTAGAGATGAACTTGAAGCTTGTAAGAAGAGCTTCAGAGGAGGTTGAGACCCTTGTCGGCTAAGAGTGAGGTTGAGAAGGTTTTGAGGGGAGAATTTACGTATAAGACCTTGCCGATGTCCGCGATGATCCTATCGCCTCCAACGTCTCCGGAGTATAAGACGGGTATATGGAGGGTTAAGAAGCCTGTGATAGATGAGTCGAAGTGTATAAGATGCCTCCTATGCTGGGTATATTGCCCAGACATGGCCGTCATAAGATTGGAAGACGACCACGTGAAGATCGACTACGACTACTGTAAGGGATGTGGAATATGCGTCTCCGTATGCCCGGTTAAGGCGATAAGGATGGAGGAGGGATGAGAGGATGGCTCAAGTTGAAAGACTAGCCTTTATGGGAGATGAAGCCGTAGCATACGCCGTAAAGCAATGCAATGTCGACGTGATAGCCGCCTACCCGATAACACCTCAAACCATAATAGTCGAGAGGCTGAGCGAGTATGTCGCGAATGGAGAGCTCGACGCCGCGTTCATACCGGTTGAGAGTGAGCACTCAGCGATCTCTGCCTGCGTCGGCGCATCTCTAGCTGGAGCGAGGGTCTATACATCTACATGTAGCCAAGGATTAGCCTTGATGCACGAGATCCTCCACGCCGCATCCACTATGAGAGCGCCGATAGGTATGACGATCGCCAATAGATCTCTTAACGCCCCGCTCAATATACATTGCGAGCATAGCGATGTGATGAATGCCAGGGATACTGGATGGGTCCACCTATTCGCGAACAACGTTCAGCAGGCATACGATCTAACCTTCATCTCATTCAAGGTCGCCGAGGATTCGAGGGTCCTCCTACCCGTCTCGGTGAGTTTAGATG
>JAGGTD010000037.1 GCA_021163925.1 Nitrososphaerota archaeon | reverse complement strand
AGAAATGAGCTTATGAATCTCAACGCGGACGAATTGTCTGTAAGATGCTCGATTAAGCGATCAACCCTATTATCTATCTCCGCACCCTTTATCGAGGATGCAAGCCCCTTCGCGATCGCCACCCTATTTAGGTCGAGCTCTTGTCTGAGAAGCTTCACGGCATCGGTCATATCCCTCCTCCTCAAGACATAGAGCCTATCACCTCGAACCCATGGCCCGACGGCTCTCCCAGACCACTTCTGGATAAAGTCTTTGGCGGTTTCTAGATGAACTGGCGGGCCCTTGTGAATGATGAAGTTTGGGAGCTTGAGGGTGTCGAGTTCGAAGATCAAGATGCAGAGTTTGGCTTCATCGGTCCAAGAATCGCTCCTATAAACCTTGAATCCCAGCCTCTCAAATGCCCTCCTAATCCCCTCCTCGCTCTTCCTAAGCTCCCCCCAGAGTACGTCCGGTGGCTTCTCCGCCTCAAGCTTGAAGAGCAGGTATAGGATGTTTCTTCCAGCCGACAGGCTTCTCAGATCCTGGATGGAGGGCTTCTCGACTCTAGGTTTGAAGAAGCTTAGCGATGGGTTTGAGATGAATAGCTTTGAGGCGAGGATGAATTCGGAGAGCTTTGTGAGGGAGACCGCTGAGGCGACATTCCTACCCATGTCGACTGGG
Organism: Nitrososphaerota archaeon; assembly: GCA_021163925.1. Classification (GTDB taxonomy): domain Archaea; phylum Thermoproteota; class Nitrososphaeria_A; order Caldarchaeales; family Wolframiiraptoraceae; genus AUK039. The sequence continues at coordinate 6,611 of JAGGTD010000037.1, read as the reverse complement.
TCGATCACTATGAGAGGCTGATTCCTGAACATCTCCAGCACCTCTTCGACGGATCTATAATGTCTTTCGAGGTCGATCACTATCGGAGGCCTCCAATTCGCAGCATTCCTGACCACATTCACGAAGTCTCCATAATATAGGATTAGGAGCTCGGTTAGGTATCCGCTGAAACCCTTAACCTTTATCTCAGCCCCGTAAACCCCGCATCCGGTCATGAACCCCTTAAGCAATCTCACCTGATCTTCCTGTCCGGGCTTAAGCCTCTCGACGACATATCTCGTATGATATGGAGTTCTATCGGTTGCGCTCAGCCAATTCGGGGGCTCGACATCGTAGCATGCGACCACGTCGACTGTAACCCTATCTATAACTCCCTCGACATAGGGGTGGTCGGCGTACATCAGCCTAGGCTTGCCTCCCATTCTCTCAATCGCCCTAAACCCCATCTCTATCACCTTCCTCTCCATCTCATCTCTTGGAACGTCTTTATCAAAGTGGATGAATATGTCCGCCTCCTCCTTCCCCCTTATCCAAGTGTTCTTCGCAGCCGATCCCTCAAGGCTTATTCCGAGAACTCCCTTAACCCTTGAAGCTTCTTCCTCCAGTATATTCTTCACCCTATCAACCACATTCTTGAGTAGAGTCTCATCCTCCTCCGTGGGCTTAACGATCCTCAACGCCTCGGCTAAGACTTCCTCGAGCCTCAATCCCCACTCCTTGCCTCCACGACCAGTAGATCGCTATAGATCGGGCCTCTCTGGGTTAGGGTGCTCTTCTTAACCTTAAACTTGTCGACGACCTGCTCCCCAAAAACCGTATCCTTCAATAGATCCAATTCCCTTAGGAGCCTCACCCTATCCTTCACCCTCTTAACCCTACCTATGGTTAGATGTGGGGTGAATCCCCGCTCATCATACTTGAATCCGAGTCTCGTCAACCTATCCTTCAGTTGCTCGACTATAGAGTTCAATCCTCCAGCCGGATCATCTATTCCAAGCCAGATCACGTTGACCCTCCTACCTCCTGGAAAGTATCCAACCCCCTTAACACCAACCTTAAACGCCTTGAATGTGATCTTCTTCGCGTTATCTAGGACTAGTTGGAGCCTGCTCTTATCGAGTTCTCCGAAAAACCAGAGAGTTGTGTGGAGATTTTGGGGCTCAACCGGCTTCATCACGGCCCCAGCCTCCATGAGCCTCCTCTGAACCTCTTGAGCCCTCGAGACTATCTCAGGATTATCGAAGTCCACGGCTATGAAGGTCCTGATGAGCTCCCCCATTCCCAAGCCTCCAACCCATTATCAAGAGATCCAAGCTTTAAGGCTTAGATCATCTCTTCACATCTGTCTCGAACCCCGGGATCCATAGTTTGCGCTCGAGCTTCTTCAATCCATAGGATGCCATGGTGGTCATGGCCAAGTAGATTAGGGCGGTCGTCAAGAAAACCTCAGTTGGCTTAAACCAGATTGAGTTCACGCTGATCGCTACCGAAAATATCTCGTTAACCCCAACTATGTAGGCAAGCGAGGAATACAGGATCATGTAGATGATCTCATTCCCTATTCCAGGGAAAGCTATCCTGAAGGCCTGTGGGAGGATTATGTAGAGGATCTCCACCGATCTCTTCATTCCAAGAGACCTCGCGGCCAAGGACTGCCCCTCATCTATCGAAAGTATTGACATTCTAACATACTCTGATTGATACGCGCTGCTACAGACTATGATCGCGAGAGCGGCCGCCCAATATGGGGTTAACCTTATCCCTATATCCGCTAACCCGAAGAACATAATCATCAAAGTTACTAGGAGAGGAAATCCCCTAAAGATGTGGACGTAAAGGTTGGCCAGCGTTTTTTCAATCTTTCCCCCGTAAACTCTCAGAACCCCGATGAATATCCCTAAGATGATGCTTGAAGGTATGGCTACCGCGAGGAGCTGAAGGGTCGTTAGGACTCCGATGTAGAGCTTTGAAAAGAATTCGTTCCAGAAACTCATCGGAGTTCATCTCCGATTTTCATGATCTTATTGAAGAATTTCCTAGTCTCCTCTCTTCGTGGATCATAGATTATACTCCTCGGATCGCCTCTCTCAACTATCCTACCATCTATCATTATCATGATCTCATCGGCTACCTCTGAGGCGAAGCCGACCTCATGAGTAACGATTAGGCTGGTCATTCCATCTTCAGCTAATTCTTTAATAACCTCAAGGACCTCTCTCGTCAGCTGGGGATCTAGTGCTGAGGTTGGCTCGTCATATAGCATTATCATAGGCTCCATGGCAAGCGCTCTGGCGATCGCGACCCTTTGCTTCTGGCCTCCTGATAGCTGGGCTGGATATTTATCCCAGAGTTCCCTATCTATATGGACTTTTAGCAGCGATCTCTCCGCGATGGCTCTAGCCTCACCCCTTGGAAGTTTCTTCACTTTTGTTAATCCTATCATGACATTCTTGATCGCCGTTAGGTGGTGGAACAGGTTAAACTCTTGGAAGACAAATCCAATCTTCCTCCTCGCCTCACTTACATCTATTCTCGGATCGGTTAGCTCTAAATCCTCTAGCCATATTTTCCCGGAATCGGGTTTAACGAGCATATCAATGCATTTTAGAAGGGTGGTCTTTCCCGTTCCACTCGGTCCCATTATCACCTTAACCTTGCCTTTCTCGACTTCAAATGACACACCTCTCAAGACAGCCTTATCCCCGTATCTCTTATACAGGTCTTTAACCATCAGAACTACCTCGTCGGACACGATTTATCAGCCCTCCACAGAATCCGGAATTCTCTTCTTCAGATAGATTAGGTTAAAGAACATTGTACCGATATAGGTCAGCACCAGATAAATCAAACCCGCTATCAGATACGGTATTAGGGCGATTCCCGTCGCTATGGCCGCATACTTCGCTCTCGTCATCAACTCCATAATCCCTAGAATGAAGCATATCGCTGAATCCTTCAAGATTACCGAGTATTCATTCGAGATCTGAGGGATAGCTATTCTAAGGGCTTGCGGCAAGATTATAGATGAAATAGCGTCCCAGTTGCTCATTCCAAGGGCCCTCGCCGCGAGCATCTGATTCTCCTCAATAGATCCGATCGCGCCCCTGAATATCTGAGATTGATATGCGCCGCTTCTGAGCCCCAAAACAGTTATGCTCGTCGTCAGCGCAGTTGAATTGATTCCCAGCGCCGGGAATATGCTCCAATGAAATAGAAATAGTTGAACTATGAGAGGTGTTCCTCTGAAGAACCAGACATAGAACGAGATTAATCTTCTCAAAAGGGGGTTACCATACACTTGGACTAGGCTGAATGTGACCCCTATCGCGAATCCTATTCCAAGTCCTCCTAAAACGAGTCCGAGGGACCATAAACTTCCCTCAAAAATATATGGGAGGTATTTGGAGAAAGTCATCAGATTCATCGAAGATTCACCACCCTCATTCTAGATGCCACTTTCTCAACAGCTCATTCCATTCAGGACTGTTCATCAGCTCCGATAAAGCCTCGTTAATTTTCTCCCTAAGCCAAACATCTTCGGGTCGTGTCGCTATTCCATAGGCTTCTGAAGCACCAAGAGTTGCGAGGACTTTGATCTTCGTCTTCAGCTCGGGATTCTTTGAGAGATATGGGTTGAGAAATGCGGAGTCAGTGATGTAGCCTACAGCTCTGCCGTCTAAAAGAGCTTCTAGGGCCTCGACATAAGATCCCAGGCAGAGTTTCCTGAACCTGTATCCCTTCTTTAGCAACTTATCCGCCCACTTCTCAGCCGTCGACCCTATCTGGACGGCTATCGGCTGACCTGAATTTAGGATCTCTTCGAGACTTCTATTGTCATCCGCCCTCACGACTATTTCATGGATATACGAGTAATATGGGATACTGAACCATATCTTCCTCGAAGCTCTCTCCGGGGTTATCGTCATCCCTGAGGCTATCACATCTATATCCCCATTCTCTAAGGCCGTCACTATCGTTGACCAATCCCAAGGCTTAAACACAAGTCTCCAGCCATACTTCTTCGCAATCCATTTCATCACATCTATGTCGAAGCCCTCAGCCTCGCCTCTCTCATTTATGTAGGTAAATGGTGGATAGCTTGCGTCAAATCCCAGCACTATCACTACCTCTTTACCCAGCGGTGGTGGTTGAGAAAACTTTCCCTTCAGCGTTGTTGTCTTAGATGTTTCACCAAGATAGTTTCTCAGGAACCAACCCGCCGTAAATCCTACGGCAATGCCGATGATTAATATTATCGCTAGAGCAGTTGTCGGGGTCTTCAACTTAGATGTTGGCGGGACATCCCTCCACGCACCTCTTTATCAAATGAAGGAACTTCGGTTAAATTTAAGTTTTGCTTAAGGATTCGCGCCTGAATACTAGTTCCTCAACAAGTTTTTTACGCACCTCGTCGAGCTTGCCTTCAGGGTTGACTATCCACAAGACTTTGTCGGGATGTTTCTTCACGAACGCTCTATAAAATCTCCTCACATATTCCTGCATCTTCGAGTTCTTTTCAAGTTTCCCCTCCAACCCCTTCTCAGCCCCCTTCCGATCTATCCTCTTGACCCTATATTCCTCGGGCACGTCGACGATTATGTAGAGGTTTGGTTTTATGAAGATCTTCTCGCCGAGCTTCTCGACTAGGTTTAGGAATGAGATGAAGTCTCCCTCATCCACCTCCGCGCCCATCAACTTTGAGTATGCAAATCCATAGACTATTGAGCAGAGATAGTATCTATCGATGAAGTAGTAGTCTGGATTGTTCTCCACGATCTCCCGCTTCATGATCTTCGAGTCGTCGCTCGTATTCGCTAGGAAGAGGAGGGTTCTAGTCAAGCTATCTATCATGGGCTCATTTCCGTATTCTTTCGCGAACCTCCCGGTCCTGGTCTTGCTTGGAGTCTTATAGGTTAAGATCCTATAGCCCATCTCGCGAAGAGAGTTACATACCTCATTCATCAGGGTTGTTTTTCCAGCTCCCTCAACGCCTTCCCAAACCACGATGAAGGTCTCGCTCAAATCATCATCAAAAAATGTTGGGGTGTTAAAAAGTGTATTGAGGTTAGATGATTACCCCGCTCTCCTCCAGCTTGACCAGCCTCTCCCAGTTCTCCTCGACGTTCTTCTTCAAGGCCTCTAAGATGTGGGCATTCTCAGGCTTTAGTAGGTGGGCGAACCTCCTCTGAGGCTTTAGAAACTCTTCAAGGGGCTTCGGCCTATCGACCTTAACCGTTATCTTCACCCTCCCATTCTCGACCTCATAAACTGGGAAGTATCTGGTCTCGACGGCCAGCCTCGCGAGCTTTATCGTATCGGATGGACTATATCTCCAGCCTCGGACGCATGGGGCTAAGACGTGGATGACCTTCGGCCCCTCGATCTCCAAAGCCTTCCTAACCTTATTCATATAGTCTATCGGGTAGGCTATGCTCGCCGTGGCAGCATATGGGATTCTATGAGCAGCCGCTATCGCTATCAAATCCTTCTTCCTCTGAGGCTTTCCAGGTATAACCGTTCCAGCCGGGCTTGTGGTGGTCGCCGCTCCGAGCGGGGTTGCCCCGGATCTCTGGATTCCGGTATTCATGTATGCCTCGTTGTCGTAGCAGATGTAGAGGAGGTTGTGGCCTCTCTCTAAGGCTCCTGAGAGGGCCTGTAATCCTATATCGAATGTCCCGCCATCTCCTCCGATCGCTATGACATCGTATAGCTTCCAACCCCTCTTCTTATTCAGGATCCTATCGGCCTCAATTATCCCCGAGGCCACCGCCGCCGCATTCTCGAAAGCCACGTGGACGTATGGGACGGCCCAAGCAGAGTATGGATAGCATGTGGTCGCGACCTCAACGCATCCAGTGGCGTTGACCACTACGGTCGGCCCCCTAATGGCCTTCATGGCGAGCTTCATCGCTATCGCTGCCCCGCATCCAGCGCAAAGCCTATGACCTTTAGCGAACCTATCCTCTCTCGGAATCTCCTTTATGGTCTTGAAGTATTTGACCTCGCTCATCTCCTCACCCCCCACCAATCTACATGAGTGTCAAATCCTCCCTCTCTCGCTCCCTTCTCAGCCATCTTGAGAACAGCCTCAGCCTCATCTAGCTTAAAGTCCCTTCCGCCGAGGCCGTAGACTATGTTCTTGGCCGGTATTCTTATACCATTCCTGTATAGGACTCCGATTATGTCGGTGTAGAGTGGGCCTCCAAGTCCTCCATAGCTATATGCCCTATCCATGACGACGACTGCCCTCATATTCCTTAAGACCTTCACGAGCTCCTTCTCGGGCAGCGGCCTAAACATGGTTAATCCCATCACCCCAACCTTCAATCCATCGTCCCTAAGCTTCTTGGCGGCGGTCTTCAGTGTTCCATACGTTGATCCGAGCACTATGACTAAAGCGTCAGCGTCCTCGATCCCATATGAGTCATAATACCAGTATCTCCTCCCACTGATCTTCTCATATTCCTTAACGGCTTCCTCGAATACCTCTGGAACCCTGTCTAAAGCCTCCTTGAACTGTAGCTTGAACTCCATGTAGGTGTCTGGGAGGGCCATGGTCCCATAGGTTATCGGCCTATCGGGATCTATGGGATACTCATACTCTCTTGGTG
>JAGGTD010000055.1 GCA_021163925.1 Nitrososphaerota archaeon | reverse complement strand
CGTGGCTCGAATTAATCTCTTATATCCGAGGCTCGGCAATTATAGTTATGGTCGTGAGGATCTCCAGCATAACCAAGGAGATCGTCAACCTAATCTCTAGGCCTGACGTGATCGGGCTGGCTACCCATAGACACCTCCCCCATGAGCGGGCCATCTACCTAAAGCATGGGAGATGCGGGTTCGCGGTCGATATACTCGTTGAGGAGGATGGGGGGAAGAAGCTCTACTCGGTTCTCGTCGAGGTCTCGGCGAAGGCCGCGAAGCGGAGGGTCAAGTCCTTCATGAAGCTCGGCGGAACCGTGGTCTACCAATTGTCTGAGCGTGCTGAGGATGGCTTCAGGATAAGGAAGAGGAGGAGGGCGAACTATAGAAATGGAGAACATCTCTTCAAGCAGGTCGAGATCGTTAGGGCCGCATTCTACAAGAAGTATAGGGAGCTTAAGGCGAGGGAGAAGGTCAAGCCCATGAAGATCAAGGAGGAGATCTTCCACGCGGTCGGGATAGCGGACGACCTACTCCTAGGAGTCTAGATGATAGCGCTCGCCCTAGCCCCATCCGAATCAGAGGCGAGATCCAAGGCTCGACGGCTCAGGGATAGGCAGAGCCATAGGATTAAGAGGGGGTTAGAAGAATATTCGCTGAGAACCGGTCTAGGCCACATTCACCTAATAGCCGAGGAAGGATCGGTTCTAGCTGATGGGAGAAGACTGCTCTGGATCGATCACAACACCCCTGAGGTCGAAGACTTCCCCCAAATGATCTGGGACGCGGACTCGATTAAAGACCTTAAACTCATACTCCAAGGGATCGATGGATTCTACTCTGGAATAAAGGTCTCAGACAACGTGATAATCTTCTTCAGAGACCATGTAGGACTCATACCACTAAACCTGAAGCTCATGGACAACGGGTTATCAGCGGCGTCGGAGAGGGTTCCACTTGGATCTGATGCTAAGCCGATAAGACCTGGAGCGATCACGATATTCGATGGAAGGAGCTTAAAGACCGTGAAGTGGTATGTGCCTAGGCGGATCTCGGTTAGGGATCCGGTGAACTATCTCGCAGAGCAGCTCAAGAAATCGGTTGAAAGCTATGTTCCGGAGAGATGCTCGATCGCATTCTCAGGAGGATTGGATAGCTCGATAATAGCTCACCTAGCCCTCCAACTTGGGAAGAAAGCTGAGTTCATAGTGGTCGGGGTTGAGGGATGCATGGACTTCGAGCAGGCATCAGAGGCCGCCGACATCCTCGGAATAGATCTCAGAAAGATACCGGTCCACGAGGATGAAGCCCTCAAAACCATTCAAACCATGATCAAGCTACTTCCAAGAAGATCTCTTATGGATCTATCCCTGGCCTCAATCTTCCACATAGTCTCAAGGAATTCGACGACGAAGGAAATCGTCGCGGGTCATGGAGCGGATGAGCTATTCGGCGGATATTGGAGATATGTTAAGATGTTTAGGGAGGTTGGGGAGAGGGTGAATGAACACATGCTAACGGATTTAGAGAATCTGTATATCACGAATCTGGAGCGGGATGAGCTGGCCGTGGCCTCGGCGAAGTCAACCCTGATAACACCATACCTAGCGAGGAGAATCTACGAGTTCTCGAAGTCTATTGAGCTAGGGATGAAGTTGAGGCAGATCGATGGCGAGATTGTTAGGAAATGGGTCTTGAGGAAGGCGGCTGAAGCCCTCGGGGTTCCGGAGAAGCTGAGCCGTAGACCTAAGAAAGCCGCTCAATATGGATCCGGGATGTTTAAGGTCGTTAAGAGGTTGTTTGAGGAAGGATTATTAGCCGAGCGACCCACCAATCTTCGATGAATCTGATCATAAAGCTCCACGAATACATCGCGAGGCTCAAGGAGCTTAGGAGGACGGGATGGGTTCAAAGAGGTGTGAGTGATCCTGAGACCGTCGCATCTCACTCATATGCAGTCGCCCTGCTCGCGATGATGATAGCGGATCTCAGGGGCTTAAACACGTTGGATGCTGTTAGGATGGCCTTAATCCACGATCTAGCCGAATCGGTCATAGGAGATCTAACCCCAGAGATGAAGATGAGGCTGGGAGATCTGGAGGAGAGGGAGAGGAGATTCTTCGAGGATCTAGTTAAGCTCATGCCTAGAGAGCTCGCCGAAACCTATCTAGATTCTTGGAGGAGATTTTCGAGGGGCGAGGATGAGGTTTCAAGGCTCGTGAGAGAGGTGGATAAGCTTGAGAGAGGGCTTCAAGCGGTGAGGTATCTCAGGAAGGGATACGGCGAGGTTAAAGAGATCTACGACTCCACCCTAAATGAGCTCAAAGACCCAGAGCTTAGAAGGGTATTAGAGAGGGCTTTGAAGGAGATTTAACTTAAAAGCAGACCAAATCAAAGCATACTTGGATGCCGTCAGCTTCGAGGCTCTCAACCCTCGCAAAGTATCCATTCCTCCCAGAGGCCAGGAAGTATATCTCAGAGTATGGGCTGACCCTAGAGAGCTTCAGCGATCCAGCATACTCGAAGATAGTTGAGAGGGCTAAGCAGAGGATCGTGGACGCGGTCAGGCTCGGCGAGAGAGTCGATCCATCAAACATGAGTGAGGATGAGGTGGTGGAGCTCGCATCATTCCCCCTAGCCATAATCTTGGTGGCGGCGGTCAAGGATAGATTCCTCGCGAGGAGGTTCGCGCTCGCTGAGGCATCCCTAGCAACCAAGCTATTATCAGAGGATGCTAAAGATGCTAAAAGAGGTTCTAAGACGGTCTTAAGGATCGCTAGAGATGTGTTCGGGATGGATGTGGAGGTCACGGGCAATGAATACTCGATGGCTCTAAGAGACTATCTCAAGGCTTCCATGAGGTTTAACGCGCCGAGCTGGAAGCTCGTCAACAGGATCGTAGACCGCGGAAGGGTCATGGTGACTATAAGCGAGCTGATCAGGCTCCTTAAGGATAGGGTGGTGGAATATGTCTTGGAGAACGTTGAGAAGGCCATGGCCAGACCCCCTAAACTCCCAGAAAACCTTCAGAGAATAGTCGATGAGATAAAGTCGATCTTACCGTCGAAGAGGTATGAGGAGGAGATTATCTCAGGAGAGTCGTCTCCCGAAGCCTGGCCTCCATGCATGAAGCTCATCTATCAGGAGATAATGAGGGGGGAGAATGTAAGCCACTTCGCGAACTTCGCCCTAGCATCATTCCTGATAAACATAGGGATGAGCCTAGATAACATCTTGAAGATATTCGCCCATAGACCTGACTTCAATCAGAGGATCGCGAGATACCAGATAGAGCATATAGCTGGATTGAGGGGGAGCAGGACGAAATACACGACCCCGAGCTGCGATACGATGAGGACGAACGGTCTCTGCGTCGAGGATGGAAAACTATGCGGCGGAGTCAAGAACCCCCTAGTATACTTTAGGAGGAGTTTGAGGAGGTTGAGGAAAGCTGATAAGAATAAGGCTGAGGTGGAGGGAGAACGCGGTTAAGCTCGCCGCCGCCCTATGCGAGGAGCTTGTAAAGGAATCCATAATGCCTGTGATAAAAAACAATGTGATAATGTTAGACGATGAATTAGCGAGACATAAGCCATCCGTCCACGACATCCTATCCATTATCGAAGACTCCCTAATAAAAGCCGGCATATCATATGATAAGATCTCGGTGAAAGGGACTGAATTGATTATCGACGATATGAAGCCTTCGAAGAAGATGTTGATCGAGCCCAAGATATTCACATGTCCTCACTGCGGGTTCGTGACGGTGAGCGAGGAAGAGTATTGGAATCACTTGAAATGCCATTACTTTGGATTTTGAGGGGATCTACCTATTCATCAATCTCCTCCACTTAGTCAGATTCACCGTTCCATAGATCTCAGCTATCGAGGCCTCGGACAAAAACTTCTCCGCATCGGCTCCCATAACCTCAACCACAAGCCCCGCCACCGTTCCAAACGGCAAGCCTATCTCTCTCGCAGCGTTTAAGATCAATGAAGACCCCTCTTGGATTATCGGCCAATTAGCGACCCCAAACAATTTCCTGTTCTCATCTATGACCTTCTTCCAGATCTTGAGAAGCTTCCTCAAGTGTCCCTCAAACTCGTATATCGTTGAACCGGAGCTCTTCGCCAAGATTTGGAGATAATATCCCAAGACCACAGCCGTCGTCAAATGGTATTGTAGCTCCATGAACCTTGCTAGATCTTCCTTGCTAACCCTCTCTTTAAGCCTACCCTCCTGCTCATCAAGCCTCTTAATGACCTCATCCCTAAGGGTTTCAACTACTTCAAGTAACTTCAAAACACCTTGCTGGGCACTCATCACGCTGCCAAAAGATATGACTTACACGTTAAAAAACTTTCTCAATTTTTCCGGCTAAAGCTCGTTGGAAATACTTTTTTGATAGAAACATCTAGAGGACTTTGTAAAAAATTGCGGCATCACTTATAATCTATGGCGATCTTAAACTGGATGACATCATCTTTCATAGTATCCGAGTAGCTCAGCCTCACCTATCACGTGGCCTTCAATCGCCTTTAAGACCTCCTCCCTAGTCGCGCCTGGAGGTAGGTCGATATAGCAGTCAAGTGCGTAGATCCTGAAATAGTATCTATGTTTTGATCCATGTGGAGGGCATGGCCCATTATAGCCTATCTTCCCAAAACTGTTTAACCCTTGAAGAATCCCATTCCCAAGCCTCTCAACCCTCTCAACCCTCTCCGGAAGGCTTGCGATCTTCGAGGAGATATTATACACCATCCAGTGGGTGAAGATGCCTCCCGGAGCATCCGGGTCCTCAACTATTAAGACGAAGCTCTTCGTCCCAGCTGGGAAGCCGCTCCAGCTCAGAGGCGGAGATACATCTATTCCATCGCAAGTATATCTCTTTGGTATCGTCTCACCGCTCTTGAAAGCAGGGCTTGTGATGACGAATCTTGTGAGGGATTTGGTGGGCGTGGTTTCAACATGCTCTAGACCTGTGGGATAAACTATGAAGAACACGGCGGCCGCGACGATCGCCAACAGGATCGCGATGATTATGAGCTCCTTGACCTTCATCAACTACACCTATCAGGATGGATTAGATCAACTTCATAAGCCTTACCCTCTTAAAATCCCTTCAAGGCGAGCTCTATGGTCCTCCTAACCCCTTCCTCGATAGGCCTAGGCAACCCCATCCTACCAACATCCAAGAAGCCTCTAACTATCAGGGACTCGGCCTCATCTCTAGATAGTCCGCGGGCCATCAAGTAGTTTAGCTGATCCTCTGCGATCTTACCTATCGCCGCCTCATGGCTTAGCTCCGAGTTCATCTTCTTCGATTCGAGAATGGGTATCGTCGATATCTCGGCTTCATCCGATAACATCAAGCCCCTACAGCTTAGATGCCCCTTAACATTATCTGCTAATCCGAGAATCCTGCCGCGAGTGGTTATCTTGGCGTTGTCGGCGGCGACGGAGTTGAGGATTATCTCAGCCCTAGATCCAGCTCCCTCAAGTAAAACCTCTCCACCCAAATCCATCTCCGACCTTCCCCTAAGATAGACGACGTTATTCATGCTCGTCCTCGAAGATGATCCGATCAATCTCGCGGATGGCTGAGACTGAAACGTCCTAAGCTCTCCAAGCATCACATAGTTGCTCACAAATACTCCTCCATCCTCGACCAGGATCCCAGTCCTCGACCTAACATCGAATTCAGGCCCCCACTTATGAACCATCGTATAGGTTAGCTTCGCACCCTTTCTAACATAGATCTCAGTGACTCCGAGATGCAATCCTCTCGTCACCCTTGGATGTATCGTGCATCCCGTTAAGATGTGAGCCTCAGATCCGGGTTCAGCTACTATCAGGTTGTGGACTGGTTGGATTATTCCTTGGGTGAATAGGAGGAAGCATGCTTGGATAGGGATCAAGATCTTCCTACCCTCAAGGATTCTCATGAAATACCCTCCCTTAGCGTTTAGGGCGGTGAACGCGGTGTACTTGTCCTCGCATGGGTCTCTGAGCTTCCAGAGGAGGCCGCGAACCCAATCATATCTCTTTAACGCCTCTTCGATTGTCATCAGCTCCAAATCATCCTTAAACTGCCTTTGAACCGATTTGTAGACAGTTGAGTAGTCGACATGGAGGAAGGTGCTGAGATACTTTCTCCTATCGAGATCCACTCCAACCTCCATCCCCCTCCTACTCACATCCCTATCTATCTCCGCGAACTCCTCGGCTTCTCCAAACCCATAGCTAGATAGGTCTAGGTCTGCACCATACTTCGCCGGCTTCTCTAAAGCCTTTCTGACATCTTCATCTCGTAGCATTTTCTACACCACCTATAGCCGCTCTCCCTAATCCTATTCAAGATCTTCTCAGGCTCTCCATCGCAGACTATAACGCCGTTTATCATTACGTGGGCTTTAACAGGCTTGACATAGTTTAGGATGTATCCATGATGGGTTATTATCAGCCCAGATCTATCCTTGAAGTTCTCGGCCAGCTCCCTCCCAATTAGCTGGAGATTATCTAAGTCAACTCCAGAATCAGGCTCATCCAAGATCATGAGCTTAGGCTTCATCGCCAAGACCTGAGCTATCTCAGACCTCTTAACCTCCCCTCCAGAGAATCCGACGTTGAGATACCTGTTTAGGAGGCTTGAGTCTATGTTCAGTCTATCCATCAATCCTGAGATCTCCGCGCTATTCACCTTGGATTTCGAGATTATCTTGATCAGATCCTTTAACCTAACCCCATAGATCTTTGGGGGGTTTTGGAAGACGGCCCCAATCCCCATCCTAACCCTCTCATCCATCGGCTTATCCGTGATATCGACTCCATCGAAGATTATCCTTCCCGAGATAACCCTGTAGCCCGGATATCCGAGTATGCTCATGGCGAGGGAGGTCTTCCCAGATCCATTTGGGCCGAAGAGGACGTGGACCTCTCCATCACCTATCTCTAGATCAACCCCTCGGAGGACGAGCCTACCATCGATCGAGACGTGTAGATTCTCTAGCTTGAGCAAGCCATGAATGGTTGATGGCCTCAATTATTTTAGGGTTAGGCTTTAAAGAGGAGCCAGCCCCTCCCAATATCTATCAAGACATATCTGCCCTTAAGCTTCGATCCAAATGCGTAGAAGACGATCTTCTTCTCATCCCTCTTCAAGAGCTTGAACTCGCCCTTATCCCAGATCTTAACTAATCCAGCTCCATAGCCTTCTTCGATAACTCCCTCGAAGTCCGCGTAGGATAGGTGGTGGTCTGGCTGAGGTATTCCAAGCCTCTTAACACCCTTAACGGTTGGAGGCTCCTTCCTAAACGCCCA
>JAGGTD010000049.1 GCA_021163925.1 Nitrososphaerota archaeon | reverse complement strand
GCCTTCATCTGCTCCGGGCTCTCGATGTGGAGCTTCGCGTCGAACTCGGTCTTCTCGATCTCAAGCGGCGCGTCGAGTAAGGCGATCTTAGCATCGTGAACTATCTTCGGCATACCTCTATGCACTACCTCTTTATCCAAGACTATTCCATCTATGAGCTTCGTGTCTCTGAGCGATTGCCCCTCCTTCTTCTCTATCTTAATATTATCTAGGTCAACAGTCCATCGATTATCGACCTTCTCGACAACCCTCAGGATTGCTTCAACCGCTATCTCCGAGAGGTAGTCGGCCTCTTCTGAGACGAGCTTGCTCATCATGGAGGTCTTAGCGATCTTCTTAAGAACCTCCTTATCTGTTGGGGAGACTGGGATTGCTACCTTATCATAGATCTCAAGGGCCTTTCTAGCTGCCTTCTTATATCCCTCGATTATTAGGGCTGGGTGAACCTCCTTCTCTATAAGTTCCTCAGCCTTGGCCAGAAGCTCCCCGGCCAAGACGACGACCGTGGTCGTCCCATCTCCAACCTCTGCGTCTTGAGCCTTGGCGACCTCAACGAGCATCTTCGCGACTGGGTGCTCGACATCCATCTCCTTTAGGATCGTCGCCCCATCATTGGTGATCGTCACGTCTCCGAAGCTATCTACGAGCATCTTATCCATCCCTCTAGGGCCTAGAGATGATCTCATAGTCTCGGCGATGATCTTGGCGACCATTATGTTGTTTAGCTGAGCCTCTCTACCCCTAGTCCTCTGCGTCCCCTCCTTAAGGATTATTACAGGAATTCCTCCAGCAGAAGGTGCTGCAGCCATGTTCCCACCTCATATACTCCGCTTCTAGGATCGATCCAGCGTACTTATAAACCATTCATCCATCTATCATCAGGATGGTGGATCTCCACCTTAAATCCTCCTATCGCCTACTTATCAGCGGGCTTCTCCCTCTGGAGGAGGCTTTATCCTTATCACGTCACCGACGCTCAGTCTAAGGGTCTCCGCGGCACTCCCCCTATTCACCGCGAGTTCTATGAAACCTGTTCCGCCCACCGTTAGCAGGGGTTCACCGACTCTAGCCAATCCATAGGCTTTCATAAACTTACATCTGATAGCCCTACCCTTAAACTCTATCACGAGTTCCTTGGATCTTATCCGACTTGATAGGAGATCAGGTCTAAGGTTCGTTATGAGGTTCCCAAATCTATCCACATGCATTATCGTCGCATCGATCCAATTCTCGCCCACAACCGGCTTCGGCAACCTCATCCTAACATAATCATCTATCTCAACCCCAATATCCTCGATCTCCACCCCAGCGGCAAGCCTCCCAGCGACGTGTGCGAAGACATCTCTTCCATGAAATGTTTCCGACGGCCTACTGGGAAGCTTGGATTCGTCGATCTCATAGACGCGGCTTATCCCCAATAGCTCGGCCGCGGGTATCATGAAGCCTGTGTCTGGGCCTATGAATAGGTCTCCCCTCATCGTCTCTACAACTATCCCCCTCCTACCAGCCCCAACCCCTGGATCTATTATACAGACGTGGATCGTCCCCTCAGGCATGTATTTCACATAGGTTGTTAGGAGGAATGCGGCCTCAAGCTCGTTAAAGGCTGAGACTTCATGGCTGACATCTATTATCACGGCATCCCTACAATATGATAGGATTACGGCCTTCACCTCTGCGACGTATGGATCTCGAAGGCCATAGTCGGTTAAGAGGGAGATCACGGGCCTCGACTTCCTCATCACAAGTCCCCCATAGGCTATCTCCCACTAGTCCGGGTGAGGGATGTATGCTCAGAGCTTTTAACCTTCATCACCGATCCGCCAGCCAAGACTCATCACAGCGAGGATAAGATTGTGAATGCTCCCTAATGAACATGCCCTGGGCCGAGATCCGCTGAGAGTAATCGCTTTTAACATCTCAAAGCCTCCTACCCATATGCATGGGATCAGGGTTAGGAAGGCTGATGGAAGATTTGAGCCATTCGATAGGAGGAAGATAGTTCGGACATGTATGAAGCTCAGGGTCGAGAGGGCTGAGGCCGAGAGGATCGCGGACGAGGTCTCGAAGCTAGTCTATGATGGAATTCCGACGAGCGAGATCCTATCAGCGATCTATGAAGAGGTTAAGAAGATCAAGCCTGAGTATGAGCACGCCCACGACCTGAGGGAGGCGATCTCGATGATGAGGCCTAAGCCCGACTTCGAATACTTCATCGGAGTCACCCTATCATCTCTTGGGTATAGGGTTGAGAGCGCGAGAATCTTAGATGGGAGGTGCGTCGACCACGAGATAGATGGGGTTGCGATGAGGGGAGATGAGGTGTTGATGGTCGAGGTTAAACATCATGTAAACCCACACACTTACACTGGCTTAGATGTAATCTTGGCGGTCCACTCGACGCTGAGAGATCTTGTGGAGGGCTATAGGTTGGGATTACATAGCTACCCGTTCACGGCCGCGCTGGTCGCATGTAACACGAAGATCTCTCAACATGCTGAGAGGTATGCGAGATGCGTTGGGATAAGGTATATGGGTTGGAGGTATCCTAGGGCCTTCGCCCTAGAGGACCTGATAGCGAGGCATAAGCTATATCCGACCACCATGTTGAGGATCTTGGAGAGGGATCATATCGAGAGGCTTGGAGACAGGGGGATCGTTACCCTAAAGCAGTTAGTCGAGACCGACACCAATAGATTGATGGAGATCTTGGGGATCGGTGGGAGAGAGGTGGAGGAGATCAAGGATAAGGCGAGGGCGATTCTAGGCTGACTCAGGGATGAAATTCCTTTATTATAGCTGTTGATAATCATTGATGGCTTGTTGATCGAGATCGACGGCTCGATGGGGGAAGGCGGCGGGCAGATCCTGAGAAATGCCGTGGCGTTATCCGCTGTTCTCCTAAAACCGATCCGCGTCTATAATATCAGGGCTAAGCGGAGCAATCCGGGTCTAAGACCCCAGCACTTGACAGGGGTTAAGGCGGTCGCAGCGCTTTCATCGGCAAACGTCTCGGGGCTCTCGATAGGTTCCCGCGAGATCGTGTTTAAGCCTAGGGTGCTGAGCGGTGGTAGGATGAGGTTTGACGCTGGAACCGCTGGGAGCACTACTCTAATGCTCCAAAGCCTCATGCCTGCCATGGCCTTCAGTAAGTCTCCGGTCGAGATCGAGCTAAAAGGTGGGACGAATAATCCCATGGCCCCTCCAATTGAATACTTTCAGTATGTCTTGATACCGACCTTGCGGAGGATGGGCTGCGAGTTCGAGGTTCAACTGCTTAGGAGGGGGTTTTATCCACGAGGCGGTGGAATCGTTAGGGCGAGGTCGAAGCCCGTTAAGAGCCTGAACCCGATAAGGCTGACGAGGTTCGATGGAGTCAAGGTCATAAGAGGATTAAGCTATAGCTGTAGGCTACCCTCACATATAGTCGATAGGATGGCCAAGTCCGCTGAGAAGATCTTGGCGAGCGAGGGCTACGATGTTATGATAGAGAGGCAGGTCCTCCAACCCGGAGACAAGCTATGCTCTCTAGACCCTGGATGCGGGATAATCTTAGTAGCGGAGCTCAAGTCTGGAGCCCTAGTCGCCTCAGATAATCTTGGGAAGAGGGGGGTTCCCGCCGAGAGGGTTGGGGGAGAGGCCGCTGAAGAGCTGTTAAGACAGCTTAAGGCTGAAGCCCCGGTCGACAGGCATCTAGGAGATCAGCTAGTGATTTGGGCGTGCTTAGCTAAGGGGATTTCAGAGTATAGGGTTGCCGAATTGACCAGCCACACAACCACGAGCATAGATCTCTGCAAAATCATGGCTGGATGCGAGGCCGAGGTTGATGGTAGGCTTGGATCGCCGGCACATATCAGGATAAGGGGGATTGGATTGGAGAATCCCTTCACCTAAGATTTGATGAGATTGCTTCGACGCTGAGCCGATTTTGGAAAGGTTTATTGAGAGATTTTGTGACCATCTTTTTGACCAAGATCGCGTATCGGGACTTGATGGAAGTGGTGTTGAGTTGAGGAGAGGATTATTCGTGGGAAGATTTCAGCCGCCGCACCTAGGCCACCTCCACGCGATAAAGCAAGCGCTGGAGGAATGCGATGAGCTGATAATAGTTATCGGGAGCTCACAATATAGCCACACGTTCGAGAATCCGTTCACGGCTGGTGAAAGGTTTGAGATGATCAGGCTTATGCTAAGGGATGGTGGGGTTGATCTATCGAAGGTGATCATAATACCGGTTCCAGATGTTGGGGAACACTCACTATGGGTCTCAAGGATAGAGTCGTATTGCCCAAGATTCGATGTAGTCTACACGAATAACCCGCTGGTTCAGAGGCTCTTCAAGGAGGCTGGATATGAGGTGAGGGAACCAAAGCTTTATCGGAGGGATGTGGAGATGGGAACCGCTATCAGGAAGAGGATCGTTGAAGGAGATCTATGGGAAGACTTCGTGTCAAGAAGCGTCGCCGAGTATCTTAAGAAATCCGGGGGAGTTCAAAGGCTTAAGGAGATATTTGGCAAAAGTGATAGATCATAGGATCTCGGCCTCAATACCCTTCAACATGCAGAACGACTTAACGGCGTCAACGAGATCTCCCAAGGCCATGACGTGATGGTTTCCAAGCGGGTCTTCGAGAATCCTCCTAGGATCTCCCCTCACCTTGATCCTGAACTGGGTTCTACATGCAAGCGCCTTGGATGGGTTTCCGTCCAGGATCGTGCCGCGGATAGCTCTAAGCTTTCTAAGATCCGGCCTAAATCTCAGTAAGGTTACCCTCCCTCCATCATATATCCTCCCCGAGACCCCGACGCCCATCCCCGACTCGAAGTGAGTTAGTAGATGATATTCATCGACCATGCTCAAAGCTATCGTGCAATGCGCTAAGGAGATGTAGTCATCACCTACCTCCGAGACGTTTGCGAGGAAGATTGGGGAGCCGCTGAGAAGCCTTCCCAAAATCATCGAGAGCAGGCCTGGGACATCGCCCTCGCAACCCGCTACGATTCCATCGTCTTGGAGGAGGGAGAGGGCTAGGCAGGCGGTCGTCCCCAGATCCTCTATGAGATCAAAACATCTAATCGTTAAAGCATCCAGACCATGCTCCTCAACTATCTCCTTCAATGCTTGGTAAACTCTCAAAGCCTCTCCTAAATCATCTTCGGAGACCTCAACGCGTTTAGCTTCTCTCAACACCTTATCCATCAGATCTCGATCGACCTTCGATGACTCAAATTTCGAGTAAAGCTCATCCCTGCCGACCTCGACTAACTCGATGTCGAAAAGCTCCTTCAAGGAGTCTGGATCAGACTTGCTATAGACCAGCCAAGGACTTATACCCCCGATCAACCCTATCCTCATCCCACTAAACCTTAATGCCGCCTCGATCCCTCTCAAGATAGATTCTATCCTCTTTCTCGCCCCAGGAGTCCAAGCCCCTATTATCCAGCTCGGATTACCCATCTCTCTAAGCTTTGACGAGGCTTCGATAGATGCTGCGAGGCTATTCAGCTGATCATGGGCGACCACGATTAAGGGCTTCCCAGCCTCCCCAATCCCGAGCAACATCTCCTCGATACCGCCGGTTAGAGCTAGCGCTATCACGGCGTCGAACTCCCTCGATTCGCGGCGAGCCTCCTCCCTAGAGGATGGAGAAGATTCGGAGTCATATAATCCGTCGACGAGGATCTTCAGCCCCCTAAGGATCTCGTCGAGTTCCTTGAATCTCCTGAGCTTCGATGCTAGGGGCATGAGTAAGACCCTCAACTCATTCACCGCAATATATCTCTAAATTATTCTGATTAAACGTTTTTGACAGGGCTATGGAATTCGCATACAAGCAGGCGATATTGATTCGAGTAGATCTGGGGATGAGCGTTGGGAAGATAGCGGCTCAAGCAGCGCATGCAGCCGTCTCCGCCGCCGAGGAGTGTAGGAGGATTAAGCCTGAATGGTTTAGAGCGTGGCTTGAGGAGGGGCAGAAGAAGGTCGTGTTAAGGGTTTCAGGGCTTGAGGAGCTTAAGAGACTCCATGATCAAGCCAGGTCTCTAGGACTCCCAACATCCATAGTTGAGGACGCAGGCTTAACCGAGGTTCCAGCCGGAACCATTACAGCCTTGGGAATAGGCCCCGCTCCCTCAGGGCTGGTCGATAGAGTTACGGGGAGGCTTAAACTACTTTAAGGATCTAGAGGAGTGTTGGCCATGAATCTCTCAACGGATTCGCTGAGCCGACTAGATAAATCGATGGTTGAAGAGTTTATAGGCATACGAGGATATGCTTCAAGCATCATTGGAGTCGGCGGCGTGATAAAGGAGAAGCCAGACGACTTCAAGACTTGGGAGATCCTAGTTAATGGATTGGATGCTAGGAAGGCTTATGAGGAGTGGAGGGAGTATAGGGCTGGCTATGGAGATCTAACTCTATGCGCCTTGAAGAAGATTGGGATAGACACCATCAGAGCATCATCCATAATCTCTAGAGCGCTTGGAGTAAAGCCCAAGATGATAGGATTCTGCGGGATAAAGGATAAGATGAGCATCTCATGGCAATTCATAACCACACCTCGGGGAGCCATGAGCCCCAATGGATTGAAGATCGATGAAATCGTGGACGTTAAGCCGATTGAAGATACCGGGTCCAAGCTTACCTCTAGATCACTTCTAAAGAATATATTTGAGATAAGAATTAGGCATGCTAGGGTTGATGTCGATGAGGTTAAGAGATGTGTCGGGGAGTTGAAGGCTCGCGGAGTCCCAAACTTTTACGGCCATCAAAGATTCGGTATAACGAGGCCGATAACCGCGATAGTTGGGAAATTGATCATGGAGGGTAGGCTTGAGGAGGCAGTTAAAGCATTCCTATCAGCATACTCCCCACTTGAGGGAGAGGAAAATAGATTGGCGAGAATGAATCTCCGGAAGAGCTGGGATCTAGAAGACTCCCTCAAAACATTCCCAAAGAGCTTGAAGTATGAGAGGGAGATCATGAAATACTTGGTAGAGAAACCTGGAGATTATGCTGGAGCGTTGAGAACGCTTCCACTGAGGCTTAGGAGGCTTATGGTCGAGTCCGTCGCCGCCCTAGCATTCAATAAGGCGTTATCGAGGATATTGGCCGAGGGAAAGTTGATGGAGCCGGAGCTAGGAGATTACGTGATTCCATTAAGTCTGGGTGGGAGACCTGAGAAAGATAGATATGTCCAGGTTAGAATGGAGAACTTAGAGACCGTTAAGAGACTTCTCAAGATGAGAAGATTAGTGATAGCCCTACCTGTCCCAGGATATCTCTCAAACATTCCGAGGAGCTGGAAGGGGGAGGTATTGAGAGAGGCGTTGGAGGAGCTTGGTATAGAGCTTAACATGTTTAGGGTTAGATCGCTTCCAGAGGCCTCCACTAGGGGCACGCTTAGGCCGATAACCATCCCGAGGTGGGATATTCGGATATTGTCTCATACTGAGGATGAACTCCTCCTAAAACTTTCACTCCCACCTGGGAGCTACGCGACGATAATTTTGAGGGAGATCATGAAATCACCTGACCCATTAGCTTATATCGGGAAAGTTCCAGATAATCTTGAGGAATTAAGGTGAGGGTCATGGGATACGTTGCTCGAACCCCTAACGCCAACGCGACTTGGACGATAATCGGAGTGAACACCTTAGTCGGCATATATCTCATCCTATTGAAGTATAGTTATCCAATGGGCTATATGCGCATTATCAGCGAGTTCGGGGCGAAGCCTATTTTAACGATAAACTGGGTCGAACCGTATAGGCTCATAACCTCCATGTTCCTTCACAGCGGATTCATACACCTAGTCTTGAACATGTTCGCTTTATTCATCTTCGGGCCTGATATTGAGATGGTCTTGGGGAAGATAAGATATCTGTTACTCTATTTTCTCAGCGGGATAGCAGCGGATTTCGCTCACGCCTACTTTATCTACTTCTTCTTCCCATATAAGAGGTTACTGATGACTCCGGCGATAGGGGCTTCTGGGGCGAT
>JAGGTD010000024.1 GCA_021163925.1 Nitrososphaerota archaeon | reverse complement strand
TACCCGAGATCCCCGAGGATCTGGCAAACTTGCTTGAGCGAGCTAGGAGGATGCACGTCCATCTAAGCAAGAATAAGAGCGATCGATATAATAGGCATAGGCTTCAGCTCGTTGAGGCCAAGATCCATAGGCTCGTTAAATATTATAAGAGGAAGGGAGTCCTACCTCCTGACTGGCAGCCGAGGCTCATATACACCTATAGATAGCTTAAGTCTTAATCTAGGTCTTGGAAGATGGTTTCATCTATATAGGGCGGGGTCTTAGAGTGGGTTGAGTAATGGGCTTGGATGAGAGCCTTTATCGAGAATTCATCGAAGAGGCCGAAAGGGCTGCTGAGCGAATTCGGGGGCTCATAGACGAGGGTAGATCTTTCATGATCTTCTGCCATAATGATGCCGACGGCCTCTCCTCCGGCGCCATAGCCTCGATAATGTTCTTGAGGGAGGGTGCGAGGTTCTTGACGAGATCGGTTGGAGGAATAGACGATATCTTGGAGGTTCTCAAGGATTTTTCAGGAGACTTCATCCCAGTCTTCACGGATATTGGAAGCGGCTACCTAGATGAGATAGCCAAGGTGGTTGGAGATTCTCCCACCATCATATTAGATCATCACGAGCCTATGGGCGAGGCATCCAAAAACATCATCCAAGTGAATCCTCATCTCTATGGGATAAATGGGGCGGATGAGATAAGCGGGGCTGGGGTTACATATCTCGTGGCCAAGGCGTTGAACGAGGAGAATGTGAGCTACTCCCCTATCGCCGTCGTCGGAGCTCTAGGAGATCTACAAGATAGGGTTGATGGGAGATCTCTCCATGGGTTAAATGAGCTCATAGTTAAAGACTCCATGGACGCTGGGTTGATGAGGGTTGAGGAGGATCTACTATTTTATGGCAGGAGCTATAAGCCGATCCACATAGCCTTGGCCAGCACGACGAATCCATTCATCCCAGGAATCTCTGGAGATGAGTCGAGGGCATATAGCTTCTTAATGGATGTTGGGATCAAGGTTAAGGAGGGGGATAGGTGGAAGGTCTTAGCCGAACTCGACGAAGATGAGAAGAGGAAGCTCTACAATGGATTGATGAAGCATCTAGCATCGCTTGGCCTCCCGCCCAGCCTAGCGAAGGGCATAATTGGAAAGGTCTATGAGCTCGTTAAGGAAGAGCCTTGGACCTATCTTAGGGATGCTAGGGAGTTCGCCTCCCTCCTGAACGCCTGTGGGAAGACTGGGAATGAGTGGGTTGGGATAGCGGTCGCCATGGGTAACCGAGCCGAACTCCTAGAGAAAGCCCAGAAGCTCTTAGAGGATTATAGGGTTAAGCTCGCCAGGGCCATAGAGTATGCTATGAGGGATGAGAGCAGGCAGGAGCTGAAGCATACGATAGTCATAGATGGAGGAGATGTGATAGACCATAAGCTGATAAGCTCGGTGGCCTCGATGATCTCCTCAACCGGAATCCTAGGAGAAGATAAGGTCTTAATAGCCATGGCCTCGGCCGAGGGGTCGATAAAGGTTTCAGCGAGGGCGAGCAAGAAGCTGATCAAGATGGGCTTAGATCTCGGTGAGATCTTAAAGGAGGCTGCGAGGATCGTTGGAGGCAGGGGAGGAGGCCACGATATAGCGGCTGGAGCCGAGATACCGAAGATCAAGAAGACGCTATTCGTCTTGGAGGTCGATAGGATTACGGGTGAGATGCTTGGAGATTCTAAGTGAGGCTGAGCTAAAGCTGACGTTCAGGGATGAGGGGGAGGCCGAGATAATCGCGAAGAGCCTTGAGCCAGATAATCAGCCACTCCCAAGGGGATTAAAGCTCAAGATGACTCGAGATGGAAAAGTGATACTATTCGAGATTAGATGTGAGAGGAGCGTGAGATCCCTCCTCACAACCCTAGACGACATACTCTGTATGACGAACCTCGCGCTAAAGACCATAAGATCCTTGGAGAGGTCTAGGCATGCCTCCTCCAAGCCATCATGATTAGGATTAGCATGGCTGAGAATATCCCAACTCCTCCACTCGGAGGTATATTGATCACTCTAGCGAATAGGTATCCGGCCACCATGAGACCGATGGCCGTGAGATATGAGATGAGTGGAGAACCCCTTTTGCTGAACCTTAAGGCCACGGCCCCGGGGACGGCTAGGATCACGTGGGTGACCAAGACCCCTATCGTCGAGGAGAGTATTGAGGCGGCCAACGCTATCAAGGAGTAGAAGAGGTATCTGTAAAACCTCACGCTTAATCCAAGGGCCTTCGCCCCATCCTCGTCGAATGCGATATACTTCAACTCCCTAGATATTATGTGGATCAATGGAATCACTATTATGGACGCCGTTAGGATTCGGGAGAAATCGTCTATGGTAGCTATGGCGGATGTCCCAGCGATGTATAGCCATGCCTCGGCGATCGCCGTGCTCGATAGATATGCTGCTAGGAAGCTGAAGACTATGGTTATGGTCGTGGCTATCGAGACGCTTAAGGCTATCGCCACATCCTCGGCGAAACCTCTCTCAATAAGCTCGGCGGCTAGGATCGATAAGCCTATGGCCGTTAGGGTTGCGGTCACCGGCACCGGGATGCTCATCCCCAAGACTATGTTTAGGTATATTCCGAGGATCGCTCCGCCTAGGATTGAGTGGAGCATGGTTAAGGCGAACATTATGCTCCTAGACGTCACCATGGGCATGCTGATAGATCCTATCAGGATTCCGCTGAGCACCGCCAACCCATAGGTTAGGAGGATCATGTTAAGCATGGTCTTCACCGAGGATGAATCCCGCTGGAACCTCGGTTAATCCGGGATAAGCCCTCTTCAAGTTTTCAAGCCTTAACACCTCTTCAGCCCTCCCAATGGCGTAGACCCGCTTATTCAATAGGATCACGATAGGTTCAAGCTGGATGCATGGGCTTAGCTCGTGGGCGACCAAGAATATGTCTATCTTGAACTTCTTATGGAGCTCATAGAGTAGCTCAGCTATCTGACACTTCATGTCGAAGTCCAGCATCGAGAAGGGCTCATCGAGTAGAAGGAGCTTAGGGTTCTTGATTAAGGCTCTCGCTATCAAGGCCCTCTGCCTCAATCCCCCGCTAAGCTCTGTGAAGAGCGCCGATGGATCATCTATCTCCACCAGATCCAAGACCTCTCTGATCTTATCCTTAATCCCCCTCGTTATCATTCTAGGAGGTATGGTCTTCGATAGGGCTCCCATCGCCACGAGCTCCTCAACCGTTATCGGAACCCTCTGATCGATGTTCACGATCTGGGGAACGTAGCCCGTCAGCTCCCTAACCTCCCTCGCATCCTCAACCGGGTCATATCCATAGATCTTAACCCATCCATTCTGAGGCTTTAACAATCCGAGCATGATCTTGAGGAGGGTCGTCTTCCCGGCGCCGTTAGGCCCCATCACCACGCAGTAGAATGGCGATGAGATCTTGAAGCTCACATCCTCTAAAGCCAACTTCTCCCCAAATCTAAACGTCACCTCATGAGATTCAACGCTCCCTTGCATAGCTCCTCACCTTCAACAACAATAAAGCTACGAGGAGCGCCAATATAATGTTGGCGGTGATCGATGGGATCAGCATAGATCTCCATAAACCGCCCTCACCTGAACTGCCGACCATCAACCCCGACCCATACTTTATTGACGTGGCGGCGAGAAGAGGGATCATGTGAGGATCATCCGATAAGCTTAGAACCGGGACGACCACATATGGTATCCTATGCTCTTTCAGTAATCCGAGGAACTTGCCCTGTCTAGATAGCTCTAGGTCGCTGACGAAGACTAGATCAGCCTCCCCAGACCTAATCTCATCCTCAATCCTCAACACGTCTCCCTCAGTCACCTCGATCGAGAGCTCTGGAAGGATCCAGTCAACGATCTTGAGATCTAGATCCTCGGCCACATATTGCATCGGAGGCCCAAGCAAGACCACCCTAACTCCTTGAACTCCAAGTCTCCTTATCTCATCCCTGATCGAGGATAGCTTTGTGAGATATCTATTCAAGTTCACCTCATAGTATTCTCGATTCTCCGGATCTATCTCGACGAGCTTCTTCGTAACTGCCTTTGCGATCGCCTCTAAACCCATTAAGGAGAACATGTATCCATGTGGGTTCGGGGTTCCGGTCTTCGCGTTCTTCAAGATCCTCAAACCCTCCCTCACATAGTCCCTATAATCTATTATCGGGCTCTTCAAGACCCCTCTATTATGGAGTTCCCAGATCTTCTTCTCGATTAAGAGGTGGGTCGGCCCACTCATCACGATCAGAGACGCATTTGAGAGAATCTTCGTCAAGATCTGCTCGCTCGGCTCATAGCTATGTGGATCTGCTCCAGCTGGAATTATACACTCCACCGAAATCTTCTCCCCGCCGATCTCTTGGACGACCGACTTGAGCTGAGGCATGGTCACCGCTACCATGATTCTATCCGCGTAAACAGGGCGAATCGTTAAGGCTCCTAGAGATATCATCAAGAGAATGCATGTCGTCGCGAGGCGCTCAAGCACGACTTAAACTTGAAGAACTCTCCATATAAGTTTAATTTCTTAAAGGCGTTAAACAGGTTAAAGGCGTATATGATTAGATCGGGTGTCTGAAGGTTCTTATAATGGCTCTCTCAGGGGTAGCCTTGAGATGCCGCGGAGACCCTCAGCCGAGAAGAAGGCACCCAAGCAGATCTACACCATATACTCTCCAAGGTATTTCGGCTATAAGGAGATCGGGACTACGTGGGCCTCCGATCCAAGTCAGGTTATTGGGAGAACTATTTGGGTCAGCCTCTACACCCTCACGGGAGACTTCTCGAAACAGTATCTCCTCATAAGGTTCAAGATCGTCAGGGTCAAGGACTCGATCGCCGAGACAATCTTCTATGGCCACAAGTATGGTAGAGAGTTTGTTAGAAGCTTGGTTAGGAGGGGGTCGAGTAGGATAGATGGAATATTCAATCTGACGACTAAGGATGGATTCGATCTTAGAGTTCAAGCAACCGCCTTCACCCTAAAGAGGGTTAGATCGCATTCGATCAAGGCAAAGCTCATCAGAAAGGCCATGAAGAGGATCTTGGAGGAGGCGGCGAGCAAGCTCAACCTCTCACAGCTCGCTCAAGAATTCGTCCTAGGAAAGACCGCTTCAGACATCTATCAAGAGGCGAAGAAGATAACGATGCTAAGGCATGTCGGGGTGATTAAGAGCAAGGTCTTAAAAGTTCCAGAATGGGTTTACACGGAGGAGGGAGTTGAGAGAGAACTCAAGGAAGCCGAGGAAATCAAGGAGGCGGCTGCTTAGAGATCTAGTCGCATTCGAGGCTGCAAAACTACTCTATAATGGAGAATATAAGGAGTATATCGATGCCAAGAGGGCGGCCGCCGAATCTCTGAAGACATCCATTCTCCCGAGCAATCGTGAGGTTGCGTTGAAGATACTCGAATATGCTTTGGAGGTTGAGGGCGAGGATTATTGGAGGAGGTTGAGGGAGCTTAGGGAGGAGGCGTTAGAGGTGATGGAGAATTTAAGCGAATTCAATCCGAGATTGGTTGGAAGCGTTTGGAGGGGGATAATCAAGCCCAGAAGCGATATAGATATTGAGGTCGACTCAGAGGATTTAGAAGAAGTTAAGCGGAGGATAGATGAATCTGGATATGAAGTCCTGGGGGTTGAGCGGATAAACGTTCCAGAGCCGCTGAGACATGGAAGCCTATGGAGGATTAAGGTTAGGGGTGGGAGAGGCCATGAGGTCGAGATAATCTTGAAAGAGCATTCAAGCTATCTTAATCCGCCTAGATGCGACATCTTCGGAGACCCTAAGAAAGGTTTAAACATCTCCGAGCTAAGAAGGGTCTTGAGGGAGATGCCCACAGCCCTACTCATACCAGAGGGGAGAAAGAGATGGAGATAGACGAGGAGACTTTCAAGAAGCTGTTCCCAAACCTATACAGGGAGATCGTGTTGAAGAAGATGCATCTCTCGATAGACGCTGTCCGAACAGATGTTGAGGAGGGGGAAAGAGAGGCTGAGAGACGTAGGGGACCGGGCATGCCAACTCCGATAGACTATCTTAGGAGATGTGAGGATGATGGGGAGGCATTCGAGGTCATAAACTACCTTGAGCGGAGGGGGGAGATCACCCATGAAAAGGCCGAGAAGCTTAGGAAGCAGGTGAGGGAGAGAGGGGTCAGGAGCTTTGGGAGCAAGAAGGAGTGGGGATACTATTCAACGAAATATCTAGGCGACGGGTAAGGCGGGAAAGCAAAAATTTAAATGAAGTCTTTGCTTTCTGGAAAGTGAGATGAATAAGTCTCTAAAGGAGCTGATAAGAGAACAGTTGATGATCGATGAGCAAAGCGTCATAAGCGATGTCTTGCCTAAGGCTAGAGAGCTCATAAGATTGACGAAGGACGGTAAGCCAGTGATAGTAGCTGACAGAAGCCGTATCCCAAAGATCTACCATGTCCTCCTCTATCTCTTTGGGAAGAAGCTTGCTTATCTGGCCGAATTAACGGATTCTCCCGGAGCCTCTATTAAGGAGATCTCAAGCGCGTTAGACTTTCCTGAAAATTATACGAGAGCCTTATTGAGCGAGCTTCTCTCGAAGGGATTTATTGAGAGGAGTGAAAGGGGGATCTATGTCGCGGAGACCATGAGGATGAAGGAGGCCATATCCACGATAGAGGCTAAGCTTAGGGGATCAGCTAATGAATGAAAGTGCGGAGGAGCGTTTAAAGAAGCTTGTTCAGGGTCTAACGATCGACAAGGAGGTTATGGCAGAAGAGCTTCTGAAGCATGTAAATGCGCTCAAACTCCTTCTAGAATTCCATGAAAACGTGATCGTCATAAAGAATCAGGAGAAGCTTCCTAGGAGAGCCGTCCTAATCCTCTATATGATAGGTAAGCTCCTCCTATACGTCGCCGGTCGATTAGATTCTCCAGACCTTTCATTGGATGAAGCCAATGTGATAGTGGGAGGTGGATCGGAGTCTCCTGAGCTGGTGCTTCAAGAGTTCCTCAACTCAGGCTGGATCTTAGCCACATCCCCTACCTCATTTCGAGTTAATTTTAGGAAGGTTGGCGAGATCCTGAGAGAGTTCTCATTCATCGGTGATTAGCCCCTCTTCCCAGCGGCCACGATCGAGATCACATCCCCCCACTTCAACCTATAATCCTCTCCAAGCCTAATCTTCCTCCTAGCGTCTATGGCGTAGAGGAATGTCCTCCCAAGATCGGTGTGGATCATATATGCTAGGTCTCTTGGGGTCGAGCCCCTTGGAACTATATAGACATCTGGGAGGACGTTTCCGTCATGATCGGTGAGCTTCTCAGGATCCTCGACCGGATATACTGGAATGTATTGGAGGAGGTCGAAGTATGCTTTATTCACGGTCTCTTGAACTCCTGTCGACCCCCACTTCTTCAACACATTCTCCCTAATCATCTCCAGAGCCCTGCGCTGGGCTGAGCTGAGCCTCGAATCATCTATTATCTCGAAGTCCGAATCTCCTGGAAGATATTTTATCAGATCCTTCTCCGCCGCCAGCCTCAGAATTCTCTCGGCCTCAGCGCTCACCGGGATCACCTCATAGCCAGCCTCCTTCAGCTTTTTGACGCCGTCTTCGGCCTCGGGGATGTCTATCTTGTTCGCGGCGACGATTATGGGCTTGCTCTTCTTCCTAAGCTCGGCGATGAATTCGCGGAGCCTCTCCCTACTCCATCTCGATGGGTGGGCTGGATCTAAGCCTAGATCTTGGATGGTTTCATGAATCAGCTCCATGCTTATCCTCAACCCCGAGAACTTCTTGTAAAGCTCATCTTCAAGCTCTCCAACCCTATTCTCGACAATCCTGCAGATCCGCCCCCAATCAGAGGCTAATAATTCCTCAAGCCAGTAATCGAGTTCCTCCTCGACGAGCCTAACATCCTCAACCGGGTCGCCTGTCCCGGGCTTAACTGGATTTCCATCAGGGTCTGTTGATCCAGCCGCGTCTGCGACTACTATTAGGGCTGAGGCCTGCCTTATCTCGTCAAGGAACTGTAGCCCCAGCCCTCTTCCCTCATGCGCCCCCCTGATTATCCCCGGGCAGTCTATGAGTTCTATTGGGATGAATCTCTCCCCATTTATGCACTTGCTATTCTTCGGGTTGTCCTTGACGCCCAGCTCCTTGCAGACGCATTTTATCCTTAGATAGCTGACCCCCCTATTGGGCTTGATGGTCGTGAATGGATAGTTCGCTATCTCGATTGGGGCTAGGGTCATGGCCGAGAACATCGTGCTCTTCCCAACATTAGGCTTCCCAACGATCCCAGCTAACTCCATCAA
>JAGGTD010000046.1 GCA_021163925.1 Nitrososphaerota archaeon | reverse complement strand
TGTTTGCAAATCTCTGGCACTTGCTCCTGCAGGAGATGACAAAAGAAGAGCTTTTTAATAGTCTTAAAAGAGGATTGGGGAGAAGATTTCCGGTGATGTTGGAGGAGGATGATTATGACAGGATCTATTCGTTATTGGAGAGGGAGGGTTTGGTGGAAAATATAGGAGAAAAATTAAGGTTGACTCAAAAAGGAGAGGAAGAATTGAAAAGCCGGGCAATTTCTCCATGTTTACCTTCGTACATCCACAGGAGTAGATTCTGGTTTGCAAGGAGAATCAGGCAGTATGCTGAGGGGTTGTGAGTAGATTGTGAAAAGGAGGAATAAAAGATGAAGGGAGCCAAAAAAGAAGAAGTAAAGGATGCTAAAGCTTTCTGCAAATTCGCCGGGCAGCTTTTATTAGCAAATACTATACGCCATTGCAACGGCTTTGGGACAAAAATGGCAAAAACTCCTCTATGTGCTGATAGATTGAAAAAATAT
This sequence comes from Nitrososphaerota archaeon, assembly GCA_021163925.1. GTDB lineage: Archaea > Thermoproteota > Nitrososphaeria_A > Caldarchaeales > Wolframiiraptoraceae > AUK039. The sequence continues at coordinate 8,313 of JAGGTD010000046.1, read as the reverse complement.
CCGACGAGAAGAGAGATACACGAATTATGCCCCAAAGCCCACTGCATCGAAAATTATTTATATTCATCTATGTTAAAGTAAAAGTAAAAACAACAAAAGATCGTATCAATAGGTGGATGTAAATGAAAGTTCTTGACCTCTTTTGTGGGCTGGGTGGACTCGCATCTGGTTTCGTAAAAGCTGGCTTTTCAGTTGAAGGTGTGGATATCTCCCCATATGCAGAGAAAATATTTACAATGAATAAAATCGGTAAAGTCACAATTGCTGATCTTTCCCGCACAACAATTGACGGGAATTACGAGCTGATTACAGGTGGACCACCCTGCAAGCCCTGGTCTGCAATCAATGTTAGAAAACGAAAAAATAAACATGAGGATTATCACCTGCTTGCCCGATTCTTTCATCATGTGAAAAAGCATGCACCCTCGCTTTTTCTCATGGAAAATGTTCCCCCTGTTGCAAAAGACATGCTCACTCTGAGCAACATCAAAGATTTGAAAAGAAAAGGATACTCTATAAGCATGCAAACCGTCAAATACAGTGATTATGGTGCTCCTGTTGCTCGCCGTCGTTTCATTGTTGTGGGAGTGAGAGAAGGGAGTGCAGAGGAATTTTTTCGGAGGCTTGAGGAATACAAAACTGGTGCAAAAACAGTCAGAGAGGCGATCGGCAATCTTGCTAACAAGCAATACGGAGAAGTTCCCGATCACATATATCCGAAACTCAAAACGATTCACAAATATCGGAAGTATTACGAAAGCGGAAAATATGGATGGTATATACTTGAGTGGGATAAACCTGCCCCGTCATTTGGAAACATAATGAAAACTTATATTCTACATCCCTCTTCCTGGAACGGGACGCCACCGAGGGTTATTTCGATAAGGGAAGCACTCTCACTCATGGGATTTGATGAGAATTTTGTATTCCCGGAAAGGATGGGAATGGGAATCAGGTATCAGATGGTGGCGGATACTGTAAGTCCTGTTTTTGCGTATGTCGCAGCATGTGTTATTAAAGAGATGATGGGGGTGAAAGATGAAAAGCGTTCCAGATAATTTTCCGGTGAAGGATTTTCGACAAAAACTGATTTCATGGTGGAAACATAAGGGAAGAAACTTCCCCTGGAGGAACAGCAGTAATCCTTATCACATTCTGATTGCCGAAGTTCTTCTTCACAGGACAAGGGCCGATCAGGTTGTTCCGGTGTATCTTGAATTTCTGAAAAGATTCCCATCAATCGAAGCAATTGCATCCGTACCTCACTCCGAGGTGAAGGATATGCTTTATTCACTCGGACTTCATTGGAGAGCTGAATTTTTATACAGAATGGCTACGGAAATTACTCAGAGGTATGGGGGGCATATTCCTGAGCAGAGAGAAAAACTGGAATTTCTTCCGGGTGTCAGCCGTTATATCGCATCTGCTGTTAGATGCTTCGCATTCGGGTATCCTGAAGTTTTACCCGATACAAACACGGTGCGAATTACAGGGAGAGTGTTCGGGATTCCCGTCACCGATGGTTCCCGCCGCAGTAAACAGTTCAGAGAACTTCTCCAATTCCTTCTTGATCCGGACTACCCGAGGGAATTCAATTTTGCATTGATTGACTTGGGAGCTCTGATATGCAGACCAAAACACCCTTTTTGTCATCTCTGCCCGGTCAGCAATATGTGCCTTTACGGAAGACAGGAGGAAAGGAATCATGCGTGAGATATTTGTCACAGAATTGGCAAAGGAAATTCTGGGTCCCCGTAACGGAATGAGGGAAATCATGAGAGAAAGTCCCCTGAATGAGTATATCACGGGGGTGCTGGCTCCTTCCTTGCGAGAAATAATCCGGGATATTGACGCTGAATCAGAAATTCCTCATGAGGAGGCAGAGATTTATGAGGAAGAAAACGGAGATGTGGATGTTCATGTTCCACCCCTTCTTTCTCCTGTTCTTGATCCAAAAAGCAGACCGTCATCAATGGGTGTGTCTTTCATGGTTGAAGCAAGAGCTACACCAATAATTGAAGTGTGCCTCACATGGGCAAGATACAGGATGGTGGAAAGTGAGCATAATATTGCATGGGAACGGGAACCACGTTACTTCATAGCCACCATAAACTTGAACGGTAATCAGGTTTTCTGGATTGATTCTGATGGACGGCAAACCACACAAAATCGTGCAGAAATCTCTCTCCATGTTATGATAACGCCGCGTGGGAGAAATTGTTGGTTGGTAAACCTTTATCTTGTGAATAGAATAACTCTGACTGAGGGTCAGAATCCAACAGCAGAACATCATATATTTCAGCCGCAAATACGAGTGATCAGTAGAGAGGGGACACACATAGTTCCCGGTATCGAAAAAATGCCAGACAGGGAAGAAGAAAAGGAACTTGCCTTTCTGTATAGAAATCGCCCTGTGCTTGCAAGAGGTTTTCTCTGTTCCGCAGTGTGGAAGGATATTGATCCCGAGAACAATTTTGATGGTAATCTGGACTTTTCAGAATGCCTAAACGAGCCGCCCTTCATGTGGATTGATGGTAATTTGCTCCCTTCCGAAGAGAGAAATAGATTTTCTCCGCCTGACATTCGCACAGAATTTGTTCCTGTTTATTCTATTCCCTCACCGAAGCTTGACTGGCCACAGGAGTATGGAAAATCACCCGAACTCCGAGCAGAGGTGCTTGCGGAAAGCTGGGATCCTGATGACCTGCAACGAAAACTCAGCCCCCTCATAAGTGGCTATGAACAATGGATTAAACAGCTTAACCAGCAGATCAGTCAATTTTCTGATTCTGAATACCGAATGGCAGTTCATCAGCTTCAAAGATGCAGGGAGATTCGGAACAGAATCAGGCATGGGATAGACCTTCTTGTTGAGGATGAAAATGCGAGGCTGGCTTTCTGTTTCGCAAACAAAGCAATGGATCTCCAGGCACGCTGGACACGAAAACAATCGCTTGAGTGGAAGCCGTTTCAACTTGCTTTTATTCTGATGACTCTCGATTCTGTCGCAAAAGGTGATTCGGTTTATCGGGATGTATGTGACCTCCTCTGGGTTCCTACGGGCGCGGGGAAAACAGAGGCATATTTAGCGATTGCCATATTCACCATGGCATACAGGCGAAGGCGTGCTCTCAGGAGAAATACGGGAGATAAAACAGGAGCAGGAGTTTCGGTTCTCACCCGCTACACCCTCAGGCTTCTCACCATTCAGCAGTTCAGGAGAACACTGGCGGTGATAACCGCAAGTGAATACTTGCGTGTATATAATTTGACCGAATATAGACTGGATTACAATCCTGAGATTCCAGTGGGCTGGCGACCCGCTGGATGCCCTTTCACAGATAATTTTATCTGGGGTTCCACACCTTTCAGCGTGGGCCTCTGGGTTGGTGGCGGCGTCACACCCAATAAATGCCTGGATACATGGGATGGCAGACAGAATATTCCCGGTGCTCTGAACCTGTTAAAAGGTCAGCAGGGGGAAGGTGAGCCGGCACAGGTGCTGAACTGCCCAGCCTGCAAAGAAATTCTTGCAATTCCTGAAATGGGTCTGAGACCCGGCACATATACACTGCATATTGTTGTTCATACCAGGAATCCCCAGCATTTTAAGAATGCGGTTAGAGGATTACCGGGCATATACAGTAACATTCAAATATCCTCGGCAGACTTTACATCTCATCGAATGCCTAGTTATTTCACACTCACCCTCATAATTACTGCAGGAAATACAGTCAGAGCAACTGATATTGATGCTCTATGGGATGTCCTGCACGGAAGATTGAAAGTGAATCTGGTTCCTGTACGGGCATCGAGACCCGGTTATTTCATCCGATGGTATTTGGGGACTGGGAGGCGAAAAATAGAATACGACTTTGACATTTTCTGTCCCAATCCAGATTGTCCACTGCATCGGACATGGTGTGGAGGCGCACCTGCTGGCTCCATTCAAGGAGAGTTCCCCCATCCAGACAGTCCAGAATTCGATGATGGAAATAAGTTTTCGTATGTTCAGGAAGCATTCAGAAATTCTCCATCCCATCCACTTTTCTCGGAAAGAATCCCGATTCTCGCTTATACGGTGGATGATCAGATATATCATCATATTCCATCAATGGTTGTGGCAACTGTGGACAAATTTGCACGTCCTCCGTTTGAGCCACGTGCCTCCAGTTTGTTCGGAAACGTAGACCATCATCACTGCATCTGGGGATATTATCGGCAGTATCAGCACCCCTCGAATCAGGATCTGGACGGTCATCCCGGACCTGCAGGTAAACAATACAGGAGAAATTTCATTCAGATCAACCCGCCAGATCCACCTGATCTCATCCTGCAGGATGAACTTCATCTTATCGAGGGACCTCTGGGCAGTCTGGTTGGAATCTATGAGACTGCGATTGATTTTTTGTGCTCAGAGGAGAGAGAATGGCACGTGAAGTATATTGCCTCCACTGCAACTATTCGCAGGGCAGAGGAACAGGTTCAGGCAGTATTTGCCAGGAAATTACAGATATTCCCTCCACCCGGACTTACAGCCAATGACAGATTTTTTATAAGAGATTTTGAAGTGCATCCGCTGGATGATACCTGTCCAGGAAGGCTTTACATGGGAATATGTGCCCCGGGCAGAGGTCCTCTGACTCCTCTTTATCGAATGTGGGCACGATTGCTGCAAACAGCCTGGAATAATAGAAATCATCCGGAGATCGATGCATTCTGGACACTTACAGGCTATTTTAACGCTGTGAGAGAACTCGGAGGTGCCCGGGCACTTTACAGGCAGGACATACCACAAAGATTGAATACTATCGGGGGTGCGAATCCACGTCCTCTGAGCGATAATAGGGCTACTGAACTTTCTTCACGCAGGACTGATTCTACAAATCTTCCGGCAATTCTTGAACTTCTGAATAGAGGATACCCTGATGCTCAGGATGCTCTTTTCACAACATCCATGTTTGGAACCGGCGTGGATATTCCGCGCATCGGACTGATGGTTGTAAGCGGACAGCCAAAAACAACTTCCGCATATATCCAGTCCACAGGACGAGTGGGAAGGAGCAGGGGGGCACTGGTGATAACATTCCTCAGAGCATCAAGACCCCGGGACCTGAACCACTATGAATTTTTCAGCGGTTATCATCGTCAGCTTAATAGATTCGTTGAACCTATCACTGTGTATCCCTTTGCTCCGGGAGTTTTGGAAAGGGCCTGTGGTCCTGTTGCCGTGTTTATTCTGAGAAATATGAGAGACACATCAGTTCCATGGCATAGAGATACCTCAGTCACACAAATGGCATTTCAGAGGTCTTCGGCTTCGGAAGTTCAGAATATCTCTTATATACTGGAAAGAAGAGGGCAGCATCAGCCAGGCGCAAGAAGACCAGTTGCGGAAAATGTTCGACAATATACAGATTCCAAGCTTGATGATTGGCAGCGGATTGCTCATCGTAATCTGGAGGACCTTAAATATGTGGAATATGCCATTGTGTTTCCTCCGCAACATCCTGTGGTCTTGGGCGACTCCCAGCATCAGTATTCTGGTCTTGATGTTGCTTATGAGAATGTTCCTCAGTCCCTCAGGGATATCGAGGAGACAACGGGTTTTCAAACGGGGGGTGAATAGAATAAGATGACACAGCATCTCAGACTTTCACAGTACGTGATAACGTATGGCCCGGGTGCAATTCTTGAGGCACCCGAGGGTCCCCGCATTATTCCGCGACCCGACATTGGACTTTTTTATCCATCATCTGGATTAAATCCAGCAGAATTCGTGATATCTGATCAGAGAATGTCGCAGGGATTGCTGGCAGGGGCACAAATATTCAGATTGCCATCAAATGCCGAACTCAGGCTACCTCAAAATAGGTTCATATACCGCACACGTCCATTTCCAAGCTGGAGTCTGTGTCTCAACACCCGTGGACACGAAGGCAATTTTTCGATTCTGTATCAGGGCAGAGGCTGTCCAGTGTGTGGAATCTCTGGAAGGAGAACTCAGGAAGCTATCCGTTTTATCATGGCCTGTCCCGAAGGACACATGGATGATGTGAACTGGCCTTATTTGGTTCATAGATCTTCATCCGGATGTGAGCATAGAGGATGGTTCCGCTGGTATGGTGGAGGGGGAGCCCTCAGTCAGATAGAGATTGAGTGTCCGCAATGTGGACAGCGGGTAAATCTGGGATGGGCTTATGGACAGCAATGGTTTTGCAGCGGAAGATTTCCGGAGAGAGAATCTTTAGGCTCACCACCTGTCCGTCCGGGATGCAGACAGAATGCTCGAATCATTCAGCGACAGGCATCCAACCTGAGAATCCCGGAACTGAAAACGCTTTTCACGATACCGCCTCGATATACCAGGCTTCACAATTTGCTTCAGCTCCCACCGATTTACTCAGTTCTTGTTGCAGCGGGCACCTTAAAGTCACAAAATCAACTTCAACAGATGCTTGATAATCTCATGAGAGGAAATCTTGTAACCCGGACAGTTGTGAATGAAATACTGCAGCACCCATGGGATGAAATTCAGCAGGCAATTCAGGATGTTATGACTCCTGTAAGCACTGAATATCACGACCTCATCTTGGAGGAGTTCCATGCTCTCATTGATGCCTCCGTAAATGGTATTCCCCCCGTTCGTGGACCTTCCCGCACATCTCCTGTTATCATTGAGGTGAATCCAAATCTTGTGCGCAGATTTCCCGGTCCTTCCGGGAGAAACTTCAGGGTCATTCCCATCCTTCGTTTGAGATCCGTAACAGTGCAGATTGGATACCGGAGAGAGGTTGATACACAAAACCCAGCAAATATAGTGGATGTGTCCTTCACCGACCCGGGCAATCCTGACCAGAGATGGTATCCGGGTGTAGAGTTTCTGGGTGAAGGTATTTTCATCATGCTTGAGGACAATGATGGTTGGCATCAGGAATTAAGCGGAAGTGCTGTGGATGAATGGGAGAGAGCCTTCAGTAACCCTTCCTCTTATCCATTCCATATATTCAGAAGTTCGCATCGTGAAGAACTGCATCCCGTATTTGTGTGGTGGCATACACTGGCACACCTTTTAATCAGAGCTATATCAATTGAAGCAGGATATTCCTCTGCATCCATTCGAGAGAGAATCTATCTCGAAATTGCTGATAAAAGGGTAAGGGGAGGGATTCTGATTTATGCAACACAGCCGGGGAGTGAGGGTACACTGGGAGGTCTTATAGCCCTTGTGCCATATTTTGGGGACTTTCTGGATGTAGCGCTTGATATGCTTCGTTCCTGTTCAGGAGATCCCCTCTGTATTGGAACTCACTTTAAAAGGGGCCAGTATAATGGTGCAGCATGCTACGGGTGCCTTCTCATTTCTGAAACTTCCTGTGAACACAGAAATATGTGGCTCGACCGGCATATACTGATGGATAACTTACCATGAACAAAGTTCAGATTCTGGCAACAGGCTTCGAATTCATGAAAGAAGGGATCAGGGGGATTGAACCTGTAATTGAGGAATTGATAAACTCAGCACAGGAAGAAATACACATAATGGCATATATTTTCACACCTTCTGCCCTGCATATTCTGCATCTTCTCAATCATGCAGCAGAAAGAGGAATAAAAATTACGATGGTTGTGAACCGCATAGAGTTTCAGGATGAACAAATTAAGGCATGGTTGAACTCTGCAGGCAAAAAGTTTCCTCATGTGAGAGTGGTAAATTTTTGCAACCCCGAAGGCAGGCAGCTTCATGCAAAAGTTATTGTATCCGATAGAAACAGGGCATTAGTTGGCTCTGCCAATTTCTCGTGGGGAGGTATGGTGGCAAATTATGAAATTGGAATCCTGCTTGAAGGGGATTTGGCGTGGAAGCTGGCAGAACTTATTGATATGTTTATTTCAGATGTTGTGAAAACTTAAGATTAAACGGAACATGAAAAATGTTTACCTAACAGCTGATAAAGAAGCCTTAGCAGAAAAAGTAGAAAAAGAAGTAACGATAGTCAGCGACGTGGATGCACACTCACAATGTAGAATGAGGGTCCATGTCGAAGGAGGAAAAGTTGTTGAAGTGCGTGGTGATCCGACAGACCCCGAAGGAAAGGGTGAGCTTACCCTGAGAGGGAAACATATCAAAGAGCTTCTGTATGCGCCGGATAGACTAAAACACCCCATGAAGCAAGCAGGAGAAAAGGGAGAGGGCAAGTGGGAAAGAATATCCTGGGATGAAGCCCTAACTACAATCGCGAATAAGTTGAACGAGATCAAGAAAGAATATGGTGCTGAAGCAATAGACTTCCATTACGGTCATTATCATAG
>JAGGTD010000041.1 GCA_021163925.1 Nitrososphaerota archaeon | reverse complement strand
TCTCCCTCAAGCAATTTTATCGCAACCCATCTTGGATTGAGTAGCTGGACGATCTTCTCCCTCGAGGCGACCTCTTCTTGAAGCCTCTCGATGAACCTCTCAACTCTCGTCTCATAGCATAACATCTTTCCACCATGGCCTCTAGGATTCCCCTCAGCGAGCTCGATTATCTTATCCACGAGTTCCTTCATTCCCTTTTTCTTCGGCGCTATCGTTGGGATTACGGGGACTCCGAGCTCGTCCTCGAGCTTTCGATGATCTATCTTCATCCCAGCCTTCTCCGCCAAGTCTATCTTGTTCAAGGCTATGACCACGTTAGCCCCAAGCTCCAGAAGCTGCATGGTCAGGTAGAGGTTCCTCTCGAGGTTTGATGCATCGACTATATCCACGACAACATCAGGTCTCTCATAGATTATGTAGTCTCTCGCGATCATCTCCTCAACCGATAGGGCCGTTAAGCTATAGGTTCCAGGGAGATCGACTATGTAGATCACCTTATCATCGACTCTATGGAATCCCTCCTTCTTGTCGACGGTCTTCCCAGGCCAGTTTCCGACATGTTGATGTGCTCCGGTTAGGTTGTTGAAGATGACGGATTTCCCGACATTCGGGTTTCCTGCGAGGGCGACCTTAATCATCCTCCTCTTCACGTGGGCCACGCGTCCCATCCTCCGACGATCACCTTCATCGCCACACCCCTCCCCAAAGCGATCCTCGTCTGCCCAACCTCGACCAGAATCGGCCCGGGGCCGCTTGACTTTAAGACCCTCACCTTCGTTCCCGGAGCTATTCCCATTGCTATGAGTCTTCTAGTTAGTCCTCTTCCAGCCCTTATCTCGACAACTCTTCCAGCCTCGCCCTCACCTAGGAATGCTAGGGGGATTAAGCGCGTCACTCAACCACCTCCACTATAATGTTCTTAGCCTCATCCCTCCTCAAGGTGAGATCGTATCCAGAGGTCTGAAGCTCTATCGGATCCTTTAGCGGAGCCACCCTGACGACCTTTATCCTCGTCCCCTTCACGAGCCCCATATCCAAGATCCTCCTCCTGAGCCTAGGGGAGCCTCCGACTATGTCGACTATCACTCCTACCTGTCCGGGCTTCAGCTCGCTTAGAGGCTTTCTCGCCATAGATTTCCTAACAGCTTTGTCTTTGGTGATGATTTAAGGATTACGATGTTAATTAACGATGTTATTTTCGTGCCATCGCCAACAATTCACCAATTAACAGAGTAAAAACAAAAATACTAACACCGCTAACTAAATCTCGATGAAGCCCGAAGAAGTGATTCCCGGATTGAGGGCGCTGATAGTAAAGGACCTCGTTGAGAGGCATGGTTTCAGCAAGAAGGAGGCTGCGGAGATCTTGGGAATAACTCCGCCCGCCGTGACCTTGTATCTTCAGGGGAAGAGGGCGGGGAGTGTGGTTAAGCTTCTCAGGAGGAGGGGGGTCTTAAAGCTCGTGAGGGAGTTCACCGATCACGTAGTTGAGCGGGGTGGGAAGATAAGCATGCCAGCCCTCTATGATCTCGCGTTCTCCGCGATCACCTTGATCGAGCGTAAGAAGATAATGGGTAGGGAGGAGGAGAGCGTCATAGATTTGAGGAGGGATGAGGCTCAGAGACTGTTGCAACTTCTCAGGGAGAGGTTTGAGATCGAGCAGAAATCGGCTGAACAGTTCATGAGGATCGCGTCGAGGCTGAGGAATCAGGCCATGAGGATGCTGATCAGGATGATCGCCAGAGACTGCATAAAGCACGCGGATATAATGATGCTCCTAATGTCGATAGTCGAGAGCGGTGGAGAGATGAAGATAGACCTCCCTGACATAAAATTGTTGGATAAGCTCCTCTCGGAGGAGAAATCCTTTCACATCTGTGGCCTAGATGAGATCAAGAGATTGCTACCACATAAGCTCCTCATCCTCCTAGTGGATTGTATAGCGGATGACGAGAAGAAACATGAGAGGATCTTGAAGAATTTGGTGAACTATGCTCGAGTAAGCGAGGAATCCCCTTATAATCCTTTCAAGGCTCTAGAGGCGGCTGGGCGGAGATAATCTTCTAAAGATTATCTTGAGATCCGCGATCCATGAAAGTCAGATCTATTCTTAGGTGGAAGCTTTATCGATGATCCTCGTGTTTCAGCAGGCTCGATGTTCTATTTGATCGAACAAACCGTTTCATTCTAAGGCATTAATAGATAGCTCAACTATCTACTAGCCATGAACATGAGGAACGCGATTCTACCAATAGCCGTCTGCGTGATCGCGATCGGGTTGATGACGTCGATGATCCTGACATCCAATCCGATACTCGCCGAAACCACTTCGACATCCACATCCCAGACGCAGGAGGAGAGGCTTACAACCCTCTCGATAGTCGGCTTCGGACAAGTATACTATACTCCGGATGAGGCCATGGTTACCTTTAGGGCGTTGGGTCAGGGAACTACCGCCGAGGAGGCGTTAAACATGAGCGCCTCAAAAGCTTCCGCTATAATAGACGCCTTAAAGGATCTCGGGATAGAGGATGAGGACATAAAGACATCTGGGATAAACGTCTATCCAAGATATGATTTTGAGGTGAAGCCTCCGAAGATAGTCGGCTACGAGGCATGCTATACGATAGTCGTGAGGATCAGAGATATAGGCTTGGTCGGGAAGGCGATAGACGCGGCTTTCTCGGCTGGAGCGGATGGAATGTATGGCGTCCAGTTCACCATCTCGGATGAGAAGAGGGCAGAACTCACCCAGCAGGCGATAAGGGCGGCGGTCGAGGATGCTGAGGAAAAGGCGAAGATAATCGCAGAATCTCTTGGGATGAAGGTGGTTGGGATAAAGTCTGTGAGCCTATCATCTCAGCCGATCATACCGGTTCCGAGGTCTGTGATCGCGTTTAAGGCAGCCGAGGCTGGAGGCGTCCCGATAGAGCCTGGTAAGGCCAAGATCTCAGCATCGGTCTCAGTAATCTATCTGCTCTCAAAGCAGGCTTAACAATTCTCTATCCTTTTTTCTGGATTATCTTATTGGGTCACTCCCTCCTATATGCTTGGAGTAGGGCCTTCGGAGGTCTAACCCGTTTCCCGAAGATGGCTGAGAGCCCGACCGTTAGGAGGTATGGGGTCGCTAGGAGGAATTGGTATGGGATCTGGGCCATGGTGGTTGTGAGCCATGCTTGAGCTGCATTCAAGGAGCCGAAGAGGATGCATGCGAGCCAGGTCCAAATTGGATTCCAGTTTCCCAAGACGACTAGGGCCATGGCGATCCAACACCACTCCCCTCCAATGTTTAGATTGAATGTCCTCAGATCTATGAGTGGGTAAAATGCTCCACCAACCGCCATCAAGGCCGAGCCAACTATTATCGCCAAGTATCTCACTAGGTGGACTCTGATCTTCAGGGCGTCGGCCGCCCTAGGATTCTCCCCAACGGCTCTGATCATCAATCCCCACCTAGTCTTATACAGGATCAGGAAGAGGAGCGGGGTCACCAAGTAGATCCCAATATACGTGTATAGGGTTTGATTGAATAAGACTCCGATGAATGGGGCGTCTCCGATGAACGGTATCTTCAAGACCCTTGTTTGAGGTAGTGTGGGCTCGACCAGCGGAGACCCGATCAATACTCTGTGGATGAAGTATGTTAGGTTCATGGCGTAGAAGGTTACGGCGACCCCGGCTATATGTTGCTGAGCCTCGAGGGTTACCACCAGGAATGCTAGGATTGCTCCGAAGATCGCTCCTATGGCGGCGGCCACGAGAACCCCATACAGTAGATTGTTTGTGAAGTATGCTGCCATGAATCCCCATCCAGCTCCAGCTATCATTATCCCCCAGATCCCGAGGTTTATCACCCCAGTCTTCTCCAAGAGTAGCTCGCCCATGGCTGCGAAGACTATGGGTGTTGCCGTGAATATCGTTAGGGAGATCATGCTCGACGCGAATAGGTCTGCGAAGCTGCCCTTGATCGCCGGGAACACGAGCCTTATCATCGAGAGGATTATGGCCGCCCCGATTAGGAGAGCCGGTTCCCTCACGGCATTAGATCTAAGGATTCCGGCGATCTTAAGCTCCATAGGTCTAGGCACTCTGATGCCCCCATTCGTGAATCCTTGGATTGAAGGCTTTGGAGGAGCCGTGGTTGGTGTGGGCTTCCTCACCACGACGATCCTATAATTGTTTAAGACTCCTAAGATTAGGAAGAAGATTAGGGCTTGAGCTTGGATTATGTCTGAGAGGAATGATGGGACGCCCGTGTTCCAGCTCATCGCATTCGCTCCATTGATTATTATGCTGTAGAAGATGGTTGCTATGGTCACTCCAATCGGGTTTAATCCGCCGAGCATGGCCGTCGCCAAGGCCACCAGACCATAGTTTGGGCCGACGAATGGGGTCATGTAGTGAAGTAATCCCATGAGCTCGTTTGCTCCAGCCAATCCGGCGATCCCACCGCTTATGAAGGCGACCCAGAAGTAGACCGATGAGACGTTTATCCCCTCAAGGGTTGCGACCCTCGGAACGGTTGCCGCCGTTATCCTATCCCTCATGGTGGTCTTGGTGAATAGTATCCAGAGGAAGGCCAAGATTATGAATGGCAGGATGACCCCGGCGTGAAACCTCGTGCCGGGTATGAGGATTGGGAGCATAGCGTTCCGGCTTATCTCAGCCGATTGAGGATAGGTTGTATATGGAGATTTTAGGGGGCCTGTGAGTAGCCCGGCGTTTATCTGAAGCATCGCGCTCCAGATTAATAAGGTTGTCAGAACCTCATCCTGATTCCTCTTAACCTTAAGCCACCAAGAGACTAGACATACCGCGGAGCCAGCTAGCCAGGCGAGGACGTAGATGAATGGGATTAGTAGGGTGGGTGGTAGTTCGCCGAGCTGGACTCCAATCCAAGCGGCTACGAGGCCACCTGCTATGAACTGTCCGTGCGGACCGAGGTTCCAGAACCTCGCCCTAAACGCGACTAGAACCGAGAATGCTAGGAGGATTAATGGAGTTGCTGTCACGAAGATCTCGGTCGGATTCTCGAATGGCCACGTGATCAAGTAATAGTATACCTTGAAGACATCTCCATGGGCTATCAAGACATAAACTGAAGCCGTCAAGAGGGCTAGGAGGATCGCCGCGACCGGTAGGAAGATCCTGTAGATTGTTGGTAGGGGCTCCCTTCTCTGAAGGGTTATCTTGATCATGCTTCCACCATCCCGCTCACCATCATCCCAAGCTTCTCCACCGTCACCTCCTCTGGGCGGAATGTTCCGATAATCCTCCCCTCATACATGGCTGAGACCCTGTCGCAGAAGTTTAGTAACTCCTTCACATTCGGGGAGATTATTATGGTCGTTAAACCCCTCCGCTTCCTCTCCCCAACCTTGTCGAAGAATATCTTTGTCCCCATGGGGTCTAGACCTACGGTTGGATGCAAGGCTATCAGGAGCTTAGCCCACCTACCCATAACCCTGGCCAAGTAAACTCTCTGCATATTTCCTCCCGAAAGGGTTGTCACCGGCGCCTTGACTCCCTTCGTAACTATGGAGAATTCCTCGACAAGCTTCTCCGCAAGCCTCTTCTTAAGCCTCTCATCTATTAACAATCCCTTAGCGCTGGTGAAGAATTCGTCGCTCCCTATCGTGAGATTATCCTCGACGCTCGCGGCCTGTATGAGTCCATCTCTAATCTTATCGTCTGAGAGGAATGATATGCCCAGTTTCTTAACCTCGTAGACGGTTTTATTTGTAATGTCTTGGCCGAGGAAGATTATCCTCCCGCGGTCAGCCCTCCTCAAACCATAGATGCATTCAGCCAACTCCTTCTCGCCGGTTCCAGGTATGACGGCTATTCCATGAACCTCGCCCTTATAGACCGTCAGGTTCAGGTTCTTCACGACCAATACTCCTCTATCATCCCTCACATCTAGATCTTTTATCGTTAGAGCTGGATCATCTGGGGAGATCGTCCCACGCTGGGCGACTGACTCGGAGACTGGAACGGTCTCAAACATGCTCTTCACCAAATCTGAAACTTCCAAAGATGCTGTCTTCATCCTCGAAACTATCTTCCCAACGCTCATCACCAGAATCTCGTCTGAGACGTCTATGACCTCGGCCAAGTCATGCGAGATCCAGATTATCGTGTATCCGAAGGGCAGATATTTTCTGATGAACTCCTTTAACGCGATCTTCTGCTGGAGCTGTAGGAAGGCCGTCGCCTCATCTAGGATTAAGACCGGCTTCTTACCAGCCCTATGTAGTAGCTCGCAGATTATCAGCGCCTTAACTATCTCAAAGATTCTCTGCTGGCTTATCGGGAGATCCTCAACCCTCCTATCTAAATCGACATGCGCATTCAGCTCTCTCAACAATTCCTCAGCTCTATCCCTTAACATATCTGTATCCGGTTTTAATCCTGGAAGGATCAACGCTAGATGCTCCAATGGTGTTAAATCATATGCGAGGTTTGGATGCTGCTCCACCTTGACGACACCTGCCTCGGACATGGCTTGATGATAATCTACTACTGGGATCCCATGGACGTAGACCTCACCCCTATCCGGCATGAGGTAGCCGGAGATCAAGTTCGTTAAAGTGGATTTTCCAGCACCATTGGGCCCAACCAGCCCATATAGGATCCCTTCATCGAGTTTTAGAGAGATGTGATCAACGGCGGTTATCCCTCCAACAAAGGTTTTTACGACATCTTTAAGCTCAACCGCAACTTCCACAGAGCCCTTCTCCACCATCTTCCATGATCCTAATAAATTTTGGGGGTTGAGGTGAAGGGGGTTCTTCAACTCCTTAGATGTCTGATCTTCGAGATTTCCTCCTTAGAATACTACTTTGGCCATGAGGTCATCTTATCAGCTATTGAGCGGCTAAGCTCTACCCGCTCTACGCTTCCTAGCCAAGTAGACTATAACGATCGCCTCAACAACCACTATAATCGCCAATACCTTTGGCCATGATGTCTTATCAGCTATTGAGGCGGCTAAGCTCTACCCGCTCTACGCTTCCTAGCCAGGTAGACTATAGCGATCGCCTCAACAACCACTATAATCGCCAATACATAGTTGAGGATCTCTGAGATCTTTAGGGGGGCGGCCGCCGGTCTTTGAGCCTGCTGAAGCTCTGGCCAAACCTTCTCGGGTGGGAGCTCGATTATCGGAATCCATGTCGCTCCGGTTCTAATCTTGGTCTCCCACTCCTTTACTAGGTCTAAGATCTCCTTGGTCAGCGGTGGAGATGGCTTACCGAAGTGGTGGAATGGAGCTAGATATGATCCATTGAAGCATGTCCATGAATAGGTTCCGAGGTTGTCGGCTGTGAACGTCCCCGCTAAGACCCTCTCAAAAGCTACTCTAACGGTTGGCCTCATATCCCAGACCAAGCTGGTTATGGTCACGTCCGGAGCCCTCGAATACTGGTCAGCCATATTACCTATGACCCAGACTTTTTTGCCGGCTGCATATGCCTCCATGGCCGCCTCCTCAGCCCCAACCCTCTCAGCGAATATCACGTCGCATCCTAGGTCAATTAGGGTCTTAGCTAGCCTCTTCGCGGTCGCCGGATGATACCATGGAGACTCTCCTGGAGGTATATTTCCCAAGAGATAGACGACCTTCACCTTCACCTCCGGATTAATGGTTTTTGCGCCGGCGATGAATGCGTTCACGATCCTATTGACCTCATTTATCGGCATCGCTGCGACAACCCCTATTTTATTCGTCTTAGTGATCTTCCCGGCGATTATCCCCGCTAGGAAGGCGGGTTGATGGAGCCAGTTATCGAAGACGGCGAAGTTCGGCGGAGTTGGGAGATACTCGCTTCCAGCCGCGAACGCAACGTCTGGAAAATCTTTCGCAACCTTTCTGGCGATATCCTCCTTTAAGAAAGCATCTAGGAAGACTATGTCGGCGACCCTCGCGGCATCTCTTAAGGCGAGCTCATAATCCTTCGGATCACTTTTCCTATCCACGAACTTATAGTCGACCTCTATCCCCCTCTCCCTAAACTCCTCGGCGACCTCTTTGATAGCTTGATGAATCGCTCCATCCCAAGGCTCGCTGACAGGGGTCTGGAAAACAGCTCTCACAATGAGTTTCTTCTTCGGGGCAGCGGTAGCCGCCGTGGTGGAGACCTTAGTGGATGCATATGCTGGAGCGGTGATCAAACCAGCGACCACGAGAGCCGCCAAAACCGCCATGAAGACCAACAATATCGCAGAAATCCTTATGGTCTTGGAACCCAATTTAGACCCCATTTCACGGCACCATTTTCCTGGAATTCTTGCTCGATTTAAGATTTGAGATGAACGATTAAAAGTGGTTATACAAGCCTTGATACTTCTATAGAATCCTTATATACGTCTCAAAGAACAATAAAGTTTGCCCTGTACATCGATTATACGGTAATGGCCATCCACTAAAAAAGTGAAATGAGCGGGAGAATCCCCAACTCGGCTATATAGAGGCGACATCATCAACTCAAAGTATATGATGGAAACGAGCGTCCTAAGCTGAGAAAATTAGAGAAATCCGGCATCATGAATTCGTTGACAGACCTAACCATAGCCTACAAGATATGATGAGCATGAATTTCGCAGTTCACGGATTTCGAAGGACATCACCTCCATACGTGAAAAACATGATTGCAGAAACAAGATTATAAGGAATATAAAATGGTGGCGCCCTGGCCGGGATTTGAACCCGGGTCACGGGCTCGACAGGCCCGTATACTAAGCCGGACTATACTACCAGGGCCTAGATATATTTGTTAGCAGGCATTTTATCAACCTTTCTAGGCCGATACTTGACCCACCCCACATATCCGAACACCTCTTATGAGATCTTATTCACACCTAACATAGGATTCCGCCGAGTCTTCTCAGAATCTTAGGCGCGCATAATGAATCATTAATAAGCATAAATAGAATGAATCAGCTATGAAGATGAGGGGCCCGTAGCTCAGCCAGGATAGAGCACCGGGCTTTTAACCCGGGGGTCGCGGGTTC
>JAGGTD010000034.1 GCA_021163925.1 Nitrososphaerota archaeon | reverse complement strand
TACATAGACTTCTCCTATAATGGCGAAGCCCCAAGCATCCTAGAATACGATTACCCGAAGACGTATTATCTCAACTCCTTCTCGAAGGCTTGGGGGATGACTGGATTTAGGGTGGGATTCGTCGTCTCAGACCCTGAGATAGCTAAGAAGGTTTCAGGAGTCCTTAGCACGGTTATGACATGCGTCCCAGAGTTCATCCAGAGAGCAGCCCTAGCAGCCCTAAGAGATGAAGAGTCTAGGAGGAGGAACGTAGAACTCATCGGGAGGAGGCTTAAGGTGCTCTACGAGGAGCTATCGAGGTCGAAGCTGATCGAGCTAATCCCACCCGAGGGAGGCATGTACGTCTTCCCAAAGATCAAGGCGGATGGATTCTCCTCCTGGAACTTCGCCGAAAAGCTCTTGGAGAGGGAGGGGATAGCGGTAGCCCCCGGAAAATGCTTCGGAGAACCCTACGATAACCATCTAAGGATCTCAGCGGTCGTGGATGAGCCGGAGCTCAGGGATGCGGCTAGGAGAATAGTTAAGGCTGTGGAGGAGAGGATCTGGTGAAAAGGATGATGCTTAACAGCACGGCCATAAACGATGTTTTGAGATTCTCAGCGAGATAAGGAATGAGCTTAAGGAGCTTAAACTACTTTACAGAGAACTCGTTGATAGATTGATTCCCGTGGAAGCAGCGAATTATTCTCCGAGAGACTCCCAGAGGATTATCGGGAGGTCAACCGCCTCTATCCCCTTAACTTCATTCCTCTTGATGGTCCTTGAGAGCTGATACATGCAGAGTGGGCATGAGGTGATGATCTTCTCAACCCCCTTCTCCAAGGCATCCTCTATCACCTTCATCGCAGCCTTTCCCGGCAGATCTCTAAGATACACTCCAACTCCTCCGGAGAGCCCGCAGCAGTAGCCGAGCCCCATGGCCCTCGAAAGCTCGACGAGCTCCAGGCCTGGAATCCTCTCAAGAATCCTCCGCGGTTTATCGAATCTACCCTCGAGCTTTGTGTAGTGGCAGGGATCTAGGTAGGCGGCCCTCGCATCGATATGTTTCCAGGGCTTAATCGCGCCTCTCTCTAAGAGGTCGTGGATCACGTCAACGGCGTGAAGGACCTCGAATCCCAGGTCTCCTACGAGCTTTGGATAGACATGTCTATACATCTTATAGCAGGCGGCACACGCCGTCACGACCTTCTCCGCCCCCGTCTCCCGGATCCTCGCGACGTTCCTCTCCGCGATCTCCTTGGCCTCATCTATGAATCCATGATCGTATAGGAGGAGCCCGCAGCATCGCTCATCCCCTCCGAGGATTGTGAAGTCGAGCCCAGCCTTCCTGAAGATCTTGATGGTTACGTCTCCAAGCTCATGGAGCTTGAAGGGTATCATACATCCAACGAGGTAGAGATATTGGGCTTTGCCGGAGAATGCCTCGCCTCCTGGTATCCAGCTCCTCCAATACTCTGGTCCTCGACCGGTCATCGACCCATGCTCAACTATGTTTTCACATAACTTCATGATTGGTTCGGGAACCCTACCCTCCTCAACTAAGATCTTCCTCAACCCCCTCACCATGTCGGTGATCGGGAGGTGGAGGGGGCAGGCGCGCTCGCAAATCCCGCAGAGCGTGCACGCGTAGATGGATGGTAGATCCCCGTCCTCGATTATTCCGCCGTTTAAGACCTTTCTCGCGATCCCGATCTTGGCTAGGGGGCTGAACTTCTCATCGTGGGTGGCGGAGTAGAATGCGCAGGCATCCTCACACGCCCCACACCTCATGCATCTCTCAACCACATTTCTAAGCTCTTCCAACCCCATCACTCCTTCTCCTGAAGAGGTTTAATGGGGTGGCTGATGTTAAGGCTTCCTTGAGGAGGACTTAATCTCCTCTAAAAGCTTTCTGGCTACGAGCTCCGGCCTCTCAGCCCTCGCCACGGCCTTCCCGACGATTATTATCTTACATCCGGCTTTAACGAGCCTCCTAGCTTCCCCGACCCTTATCCCGCCTGCGACCGCTACCGGTATCCTAGATTTTGCGGTCAGCCTCTCAATTCGATCTATGAAGTCTATCGCCCTCAACCCGCCCCTCTGCCTACCATATCCGATGTGATAGACTAGGGC
Organism: Nitrososphaerota archaeon; assembly: GCA_021163925.1. GTDB lineage: Archaea > Thermoproteota > Nitrososphaeria_A > Caldarchaeales > Wolframiiraptoraceae > AUK039. The sequence goes on along the minus strand of JAGGTD010000034.1, from coordinate 6,921 downwards.
GTCTGCCCCAGGCTTGATGAACCTCTCAACATGCTCAAGAGGGTTTGGTAGATCCATTAGATCCACCATGGCCTTGATCCCGAGCTCTCTACACGCCTCAACCACATCCTTGATCGTCTCGGTGGCCGAGGTTCCTAGAACGGTCACCATGTTCGCTCCAGCCCTCGCGGCGAGCTCGGACTCAATCCTCCCAGCGTCGGCTATCTTCAAGTCCGCGACTATAAATCTATCTGGGAAGAGTTCTCTGAGCCTCTTAATCGCCTTAACTCCCTCAGACTTTATCAGCGGGGTTCCAGCCTCAAGCCATAGATCATCGATTCTAGAGATCCTCTCAGCGATCTTGATGGCCTCATCGATGGATGTGAAGTCTAACGCCACTTGGAGTACTGGCCACCTACCCCAGCTCATCCAAGCTCCTCCTGAGATGATTCCAAGACCTCTATCACGGTGTCTGATCTCAAGTTTATCTCAGGCTCGTTGAAGATGTTGAGCCTTATATCAACCCACTTCAACCTAATCCTAGATCCCTCCGAGATCCCATCCAATTCCTCGGCCTTATTCCTCCAAGCGACTCCTTGAACCGCTGCCTCGCCCTCCTTTATCCAGAAGCCTAGCTTCTTGGCCTCCCCAAACCTCGTCTTAACGCTGATGGGCTGGGTCTTCGTATAGAGTATTCCCTCGACGATCACATCCCTCTCATCAACCCTCTCACCCGAGACTATATCCTTGAGGTGGATTAATCGGCTTGGAGCCTCAATCTCCTTCTCAGGCCTCACAAGCTCGACGGCCCCAGCCTTGCATAGAAACCTAACCCTATCCCTCCTAATCTCCTGCGCCGCCTCCTTGACTAGGATGTGATCGCCCGACCTTACGTCTAATCTCTCTGGGACTATCACCCTGACTATCCTCTCACCATCGGTTGAGATTAGCCTCAATCCCGCAGCGGTCTCAACCACATCTAAAACCCTTAGAATCACATCCCTAACCCTTCTTCCAGCGACCTTCTCAAGCGCCTCGGGCGAGGGCTTCTCCCTAAACGCGATTATGCTTCTAGGGGTTAGGGATAGCCGTCCATCGTCAACCCTCACATCGGTCAAGTATATGGTCTCGCCGGGCTTGAGGTCTCCGAGCTCCTCGGCCTTCTCGCGCCAAACGGTTAGCCTAGCCTCGCCCTCATCATCTATCAAGAGGATCTCTCTTAGGGTCGCCTCGCCGAACCTCGTCTTAACCCTCCGCTCAGCCCCTATCTCCAAGACCGTTGCCTTGATGTCATAGACCCCCCGACCCCTCTCCAAGGCAGCTCCGAGATCCATGAAGTAGCTCTCAGGCTTAGGCGCTCCGGGCTCGGGCTCAAGCCTCATCAACATCCCATTCCTGCCCACGTGGATCTCTGGCTCGCCGGTCTCGATCCTCTCCCTAGTGTATCCATGGATTATCGCGGCTAGGTCTCCTAGCTTCAAGCCTAGTTTCACGGCCTCCTCAGCCCTCTCATCCCATAGGATCACGTTCACGGAGCCGCTTCTATCCCCAAGCTTCAACCTCATGAGCTTATGATCTCTCACCTCGATCAGCCTATCTATCGCGTAGACCACCCCCCTAACCGAGACATCGTTCAATCCCGGAACCAGGTCTCCTATCCTCGTATATGCTCTTTGGCTACGGGCTTCCTCCCCAGACTCCTTGAATGCTCCAAGCTCCTCGGCGACCAATAATAATGCTCCAACCCTATTCAATAGGCTCGACTCTCTGAGCTTTGACTCGACTAGGGCTTCAACCTCCTCCCTACTAAGCTCTGGGAATCTGGCCAAGACCCTCTCCATAAGCTTCTCATACTCCTCACCCTGCTCAGCCAAAGCCTACCACGCCCTCATCCACACTAGAATCTCCTCGAAGCCTACTTAAGACCTTCTCCAAACGATCTCCACGACCCCATCCCTATAGTTTAGGTGGCGTGCGAGGATGTAGAGAAGCGTTGAGAGCCTATTCAAGTATGCCATCGTGATCGGGTTCACCTCAAATCTCCTAGAGAGCGAGATGAGCCTGCGCTCAGCACGCCTAGCCACAGCCCTAGCGAAATGGAGGATGGAGGCGGCCACGCTTCCACCTGGGTGGATGAATCCATCAAGCTTTGGAAGCCTCGACCCATATCTCTCAACATTCTCTTCTAGGAACTTGAGATGCTCCTCCTTAATCTCCCAGCTATGATCCCCGTCCTTGAGGGATGAGATCTCCGCCCCTATCAGGAATAGATGTCCTTGGATCTCTAGGAGGATCTTCGAGACATCATCTTCACCCATCATAGATCTCGCGACACCTATGATGGAGGATAGCTCATCTATCGTCCCACATGCTTCCAGCCTTTCATCATCCTTCCAAACCCTCAGCCCAGATCTTAGAGTCGTCTCCCCCCGATCTCCTCTCCCATAGCTCGCCATAATCTCTTCACGTAGTTCATAGGCTGATCGCTCTTTAATCTTCAACCCTGACTATCTCGGGCTTGAACCTCGTCTTGAGAGAGTTTGGATGGCTTGAGACTACATGCTTCCAGAACTCCGAGTAGCTTTCAAACCTTTCACCACATATCGGGCACTTAACGAGAAATCTTCCCAAGATCTCCCATGAAGACCTATTCGGCGAGGATTAAAAGGGTTATCGATGCTCTACCTCAGACTCCAGCTCACTCCTCTTCAATCCTCTCAAGAAGAATCTCCTCTCAACCCTCTCAGCTCCAAAGACCCCGATCAGATACCTCTCAACTACCTCAGAGTCGAATTCCTTGCATGAGTATACGTCTATTGAGGCGAAGCCGGTTCTGAGGTCTGTGTGGATCGAGAGATGGCTCTCAGCGACTATCACGAACCCCGACACCCCCTCACCGCTCGGGCTACCACTCTCCCCAGAGTAATAGGTTATCACGGGCTCGGTTATCATCTTGAGCTTCAGGATCCTTGAGAGCTCCTCGAAGACCCTCCTAACTAGACCCTTATCGGCCAGAGCCTCAGGCCTGCATCCATACAGGTCGAGCATTAGGTGATGCCAAGCCATTTCAATCACAAGCACATCAACTCCTTATTAAATTGATCGGCTTAGAGGGCGTTCCAATAATCGATAGAGGCGTGTGGATGGAGGCTCTCAAGGCCATAGCTTAAGGATGAATCTTAGGAATATGTAGAGGTTTGCTAAGGCTAGGTGTATCAGGGCTGCGATCGCCCCTATCTTGAAGAACCTTCTAAAGAACCCCTTTAATCCATTTCTCTCTAAGATTCCTAAAGCCACTATATTGCTCGGAGATCCTATTGGGGTGAAGCTTCCCCCAAGATTCGCTCCGAAGACGAGTCCCCACACAAGTGGCTGAGCAAAATGCCCAGCATGCTCTATGATCGCCTGCGTCACAGGTATGAACGTCATCGTCAGGGGAATATTGTCTATGAAGGCGGATAAGAGTCCAGTCAGCCAGATGAAAGCCATAACTAAGAGAGATTGGCTTGGACATATTGAGATTATCTTGTCCGCCACGAGCCTCAATAGGCCGACCTTATTCAACCCTCCAATCACTACGAAGAATCCGGTGAGGAATAGGAGGGTGGGCCAATCCAATCGCTTAAAGACCTCGCCGACATCCATTCTCGTTAAAACCATTATCGCTATAGCGCTTCCTAAGACTATGAACTCCATCCCAACCATAAGCCTTTCATGGAATGCGAGCGCAACTATCGTCGCTATGAAGATGATGACCGAGAACTCGAATGATCTCCTATCCTTCACCGCCGTCCATGGATCATATCTAACCTCAGAGGGGAGAAGGCGGCTCGCCTTTGGAGTCAGACACTTGGTGAAGACGCCTAGGGTGACTAGGGCTAGGATTAGGGCGAGCGGAGCGGAGACCTCCGCAAACCTCATAAACGTTATGTTGAAGGCGTGGGCCACGAGTATGTTTGGAATGGAGCTTATCAGGAATGTTATCCCTCCGATGTTCGTGAAGATCGCCGACGCTATTATGTAGGGCGTTGGATCAAGTTTAAGCTCTCTTGAGATCGTCATTATTAGAGAACCCACGATGAGCATTGCGGGGATGTTTGCTATGAACATTGTAAAGAGCATCGAGAGGATGCAGAATATTATCATGTATCCGGTCGGGCTTCTCGTCAAGTTTATCAAGGCTATTCCTATGAATCTGAATAAGCCCACCTCTCTAAGCACCTCAAATAGTATAAACAAGCCTAGGATGAAGAGGATCACGTGGAGATCCAGGAATCCTAAGATTTCTTCATATCTGAATACGTGGTAGAGTAGTCCGAAGACCGTTATCAATAACGCTCCTAGGATCGCTGCCAAGGATCTATGAACAGCCTCCGTGAATATCAGCAAGATTATGAGCAGGAATATCAGCGCGAAGATCATCTCAACCGTCATCACTCAGCCGTCCTCCTAATCCTCGAAGCTATCATGTCGGCAAGCTTCTTAAGCCAAGTTTTTCCAACGAGGTATAGGGTTCTCGCGAAGTCATAGATCAAGATGAGTATCAGGGTCGTGAATACTATCCTCACAAGGAGATATGCCCATGAGGGGATGGAGACCAACATGCTGAGAACTTGCATCAAGGCGGCGTAGGCGAGGAATAATCCTATTATCCAGACCAGATCCATCCCAGCCCTCCTAAGCCTCGACCTCTTCTCCGCGATCCCGAACTTTGAGATGAGCGAGTCGACCGCCCCATCAAAAACCACTTTCAGATCCCTTAGAATATAGTAGCCGTAGTAGATGATGAAGAGTAGGGCGCACACATTTAGAAACTCTCTGACCCTAATCAAGATGAACTCCGTCTCGAGTATGGTTATGTCAAGAGGTATTAGGATCGGGATTATGAAGTAGATTATGGCCAAGGCGACTAGGAGCTTGACCAAGTTCACGATTATCGATAAAATCAGCTCCTCGATACTCTTGCCTTCCATGACTTCTAAAAATCTTGATATGGGGCTCGGGTATAAGTCTATCCCAGATCGGTTAGACTTGATGATCACTCCAAGACCGCTTCCGCCTCGGTTGGAACGGCCTCATAGAGCTTCGATAGGAGGAGAGATGAAGTTAGGGATGTTAGAATCACCATCCCAACTATCTCCATGTAGATAGTATCCGAGATTATCTTCGACGTGAGGGCTATCGAAGCTATAACTATGCTGAGCTCACCCCTCGGAACCATTCCAACCCCAACCCTGATACCCTTAGAGACGTCTCTGAGCTTTAGAATTGATGTTGAGAAGCTTCCAGCAAACTTCAGGGAGAATGCTATCGCGGTCAAGATCAGCATACCGAACAATACCTGATCATTGAATAGGGTGAGGTTCATCTTCGCGCCCATAACTGTGAAGAAGATCGGGCTGAAGATCTGATTTATATGCCTGATGAACTCCTTGATCCTGGCCAAGGCCTTCGACTCAGCCACAGCCATCCCAGCGGCATAAGAGCCTATTACAGGCGAGAGGCCTAAGACCCCTGCTAGGGCCGCCATTATGAAGGCCGATCCTATCGCCGCCGCCTCAACCGCGCCCTCAGCCTTGAGCATGGTCATCTGCTCTATCATCCTCGGGAGTATGTAGGCGGAGACCATGAGCATTAAGCCCCAGAGTATGAAGAATATTATCGCCGTTCTGACCGCTGTGTAGAGGTTTAAGACCATGGTGCCCTTAACCGTTAGGGATGATATCACGGCCAAGATTATCACGCTTAGAACATCATCTATTACGGCTGCGTTTATGAGGAGTGTTCCCTCATCGGTTGTGAGGGCGTGGAAGTCCTCCAAGATCCTCACGCTCACAGCTAAGCTCGTGGCGACGAGTGATGCGGCCACGACTAGGGCGACGGGCTGTGGGTAGCCGAGGTAGATGAAGATCTGGTATCCGACTATGAATGATAGCATGGACTCGGTGAAGGCTATTAGGAACGCCCATCCACCAGCCTTCCTCAAACTCGCCAAACCCATCTCCAGTCCAGCCGAGAAGAGGATCATTATGACGCCTATCTCCGCGAATGCATCCACATAGTCGTTTAGGACGACGAGAGGTTCCCCGAAGATCCTTATCCCAGTTCCAAGGGCGTATGGCCCAAAGACTATTCCAGCGAAAAGCTCGCCTATGACCGATGGAAGCCTAAATCTTGAGAAGATGCTCGCGAAGATCTTTGCGAAGAATATGAGGACGCTTATCGTCACTATCGCCCGCATGATCGGGTCCATCCCGCTTATCACCGCCTCGGCAGCCATCCCCAAGCCTCTCCTTCAAATCATCTAGATGAGGGGATTATTCCAATGGATTTTAGGTCGGGCGATCTTTTAGGGATTAAGCTTTTCAAGACCCGAGATCCCTTCTAGGCTGAGTTGGGGATAAGGGCGATAGTCTTCGACGTGGATGGAACCCTCTACTACTCCGAGGACTATCTAAAGCATTTGACGAGAGCCATTATAGAGGCCTTGGCGGAGCTGATGGGGGTGGATTTGAGGAGAGCCGAGCTAATCTTCCACTCCGTTAAGAATAGGGTTAAGACCGTCAGCATGGGGTTAGAGCTCCTCGGAATAGATAGGCGTAGATTCTATGAGGCGGTGGTCGAGAGGGTTGAGCCATGCAAATATATAAGACCGAGACCCGAGCTCAAGGAGCTGCTATCCCATCTAAGGGCTAGGGACATTAAGGTTGGATGCCATACAAATTCTAGTAGGAGGCTCGCTGAGATGGTCTTGAGATGCCTTGGACTGGGCTTGGAGGACTTCGATCTAGTGATCACATGCGATGACGCCGAGCCGAAGCCCTCAGAGGATGGATACCTAGCGGCCATGAAGATCCTCGGATTGAGGCCAGATGAGATCCTCTATGTTGGGGATAGGTGGGAGGTTGAGGTCGAGCCTGCGAAGAGGCTTGGGATGAGGAC
>JAGGTD010000001.1 GCA_021163925.1 Nitrososphaerota archaeon | reverse complement strand
GTTCATGGGGTAGGTTGACTATGGTTATGGCCTTGAACGGGCACTTCGACGCGCAGATCCCACAGCCCACGCAGAGCGCCTCGATTATTATAGGGTAGCCGTCCTCACCCATCTTAATGGCCTCGATCCCGCTCCTAACCCTTGGACAGAATCTTATGCATGGCTGACCACATTTACGTGAGTCGCATCTATCTCGGTCGAGGACGGCTACCCTTAGAGGCATTGGAGGCCACCTTTTCTCAAGTTTATCCGCTTGACTTGGCCTTCTCTATATTCTCGGTTATCAGCCTCTTCGCTTCATCAACTATCTCCTTAAGCCTCTCCTCGGTCTTCGCCTCGGCGGTCATCTTTATCTGAGGCATCGTGTTCGATGGCCTGACTAAGACCCATCCATCATCGAAATACGCCTTCACCCCATCTATCCTGCTCACCTTCACGCCCAGCGACTCATAGTGTCTCGCTATCTGCTCAACAACCCTCGCCTTAAGCTCGTCTGGGCAGGTGAACGTGGTTATCGGGATTGATGGGTAATGCGGTATCTCATCGACAAGCTCGGATAATCTCCTCCCCCTCTTGACAACGATCTCAGCCATCTTGAGGACTGCGTAGCATGCGTCGTCGAATCCCCATAGCTCTGGGAAGTAGAAGTGGTCGCTCTTCTCCCCGCCCATCACGGCCTTAAGCTCCCTCACGGCGTTTAAGAGAAATGCTCTGCCAACCCTCATCTCAACAGGCTCACATCCCTTCTCAACTATTATCTCTCTCAGGGCTGAGCTGCTCGAGACATCGAAGATGACCTTACCCCTCTTTTCCAGATGTTTCACGAAGATCGCCAAGGCTATATCTCCTGAAATGATCCTACCCTTATCATCCACGAACACAACTCTATCCCCATCGCCGTCGAATCCAGCTCCAAAGTCCACCCCCCTCTTAACCACGAATTCTTGGAGATCCTTGAGCGTATCCTCTCTAGGCTCTGGGAGATGGCCTGGAAACCTCCCATCGGGGACGTCGTTCAACGCCTCGACCTCCAATCCAACCCTCTCAGCGATCTTCGGGAACGGTATCGCCGTAGCTCCATTCGAGTAGTCTACCGCTATCCTAAGCGGCCTCTCAAGCTTAACCTTTGATGCTATGAACTCAACATATGACTCCAGTATGTCCACCTTCTCTATCCTCCCCCTCCTCTCACCCCTCCTAAACCTACCCTGTAAGACCATGTCTCTAAGCTCCTCCATCCCAGCTCCAGCCGAGAGGGTCTCACCACCTCTCTTGATCAGCTTAAACCCATTCCATTCAGGTGGGTTATGGCTTGCCGTGACCTGGATGCCTCCATCAGCATCTAGATGAACCACCGCATAGTAGCTCATCGGAGTAGATACGAGACCTATATCCACGACATCGCATCCAGCCTCGGCCAAGCCCTCCGCCGCCGCTGACGCAAGCGCCTCGCCACTCAACCTCACATCTCTCCCAACCACAACCTTCCCCCTATTTCCAAGCATGGTTCCATAAGCTAGTCCTACGGCCTTAGCAAGATCCTCGTTCAAATCCACTCCATAGACTCCCCTGATGTCGTAGGCTCTGAAGATCTCAGGCTTAAACTTACTCATCTCCAAGGAACTTGATCGGCCTGTGAATTTAACTATATTGGAGTTCGCTCTAGGTAATACCTGGAGAACGCCGCGTAGAAGGCTTAGGAAAAGCCTAAATTAGCAGAAATAACCCAATATTCCTAGTGAGATTGGAATGCCACGCGGCCGAATAGTTGTTGAGTCAAAGGTTAGGGAGTTGCTGCCTAAGGGGATGAGGCTTTCATCCGACGCTCTCGATGGACTCGACGCGGTTGTTAAGGAGATCGTCAGGAAGGCTGTTCAAAGATGTCAGGCAAACGGTAGGAAGACGATAATCAAGGAGGACTTCTAACCCTCCCCCTATTTCTAATGAAGAGTCTGGCATAGATTAATGGATATCAGAAAAAAGTGTGATTATGTTATGTTTCGTTCCCGGCTTAGTCCACTTTCTTGAATCTCGACTCAAGCTTCGCCAAGATCTTTGGAAGGGTTGTGTATTCGAGTTCAGCCGGCTCAAGCCTCGCTGGCATTATCTCTCCCATGGTCCTCATGTAGACGGCTATCTGAGAGGCTAGGTTCCTGCTATAATCCCAGAATGGGTCGTCGAATAGGTCGGCGGGCTCCGTCCCATCAACTCCAACAAGCTCACCATTAGATACTTGCCAGCCCATCGCGATAACCCTTGGAGGGCCGTCGAAGTAGGTCACTATCGGATGCTTCCTAAAGCTCACGGGCATCAGCGGCCCATTATGGCTCCCCCTCATCCACCCAGCGACTAGATGCGGAACTGCGAAGGCCGCTAAGACCTCTCCAACCGCTGGGAGCCCGTGCTGAGCCCTAACGATCAAGACTGGATCATCCTTTCCAACATATTTTCCAGCGATGAATGACAGTCTGCTAGTCGAGGCCGCCGCTGCTGGAAGCATGTCTCTAGCCCTATAGACCTTCGAGATCGCATATCTCCCAGGGGTTCCAAGCAATCCGAGGATGTCATAGCTCTCCTCTGGAGCCTTAAGCCTAACGACCTTACCCTCCTTCAAGTCCATGACCTCGAAGATGAATCCATCGTGGAGGGCTGGATCTATCACGAGGCCAGCTGTGTTGAATGGGTCTGCGAAGATCTTATAGAGCGGTAGATTCCATGCGCCAGGCTCGGTCTTATCCGCCGCGAAGACTATGACTGGATCGGATTTCCTCTCCTCGAATTCTAGTTCAGCCACGCCTGGCCCCATCCCCCTCACGTTTCCGCTGAAGGCCTCCTTCAGTAGATCCTGTCCAGCTCCATAGAGTTTCAGAGGCTTTGAGACCTTCTCGGTTATCTCCTTGAATGTATCCCAAGCCAATTTATGGATCTCGGGATTATTCTCTCCTTTATGATGGGTCATGACCAACCCGATGTCGTCTCCAACGTGGTAGACGTAGAAGCTCTTTATCAGCCCAGACTCCTTGGCCTCGGCGAGCTTCTCCCTCGCATAGTCGAGCATCTTCTTATGGGGGCGGTGGTGGCCGGCGACAGATCCTACATCAGCCTTAATCACGCTCAACGTGGTCTTAACCAAACACGATCACCAAGATTACTCGGCTCAGCCTCTATATATGCATATCGAAGATTTTTATACAGGCTCTCTCAACCCGCATAAACATTATTTCGATTAAGGTTAATTAGATCCGGTGAGAGTTCCTCCTACTCAGGGAGGAGATCTATGGCCGAGTCTAGGAGCGGGGTTGGGGTTCCCGCGAGGGCTAGGCCATCGCTCCTAAAGCTTAGGCTCTCGATGATCGGTGTCTGGGCAGCTGTAACCGGTCTCGCAACCCTGATCTTGACCGCGATCCTCCTCTATCTAGGGATGCCCATCTATGGTATCTATGGGATACTCGGATTCGTCGTGGGCTTCCACTTCCTCCAATGGCTTATAGGCCCATACATAATCAACGCGATCTATAACGTTAGAGAGGTTAAATCTCATGAGTATCCATGGCTACATAGGATCGTTGAGAAGCTATCTAGGAGAAGTGGATTGGACAAGCCTCCCAAGCTCATGCTCGCCGAGATCGATATCCCGAACGCATTCGCCTATGGAAGCCCATTAACCGGGAACATGGTGGCGGTCACGAGGGGGTTACTGAATACTTTAGATGAAGCTGAGGTCGAGGCGGTGCTGGGCCACGAGATAGGCCATCTAAAGCATAAGGATGTGATCGTGATGATGATGGTTAGCTTGATCCCAGCCATAATCTACTACATCGGATACAGCCTATACATCTCTGGATGGTTTGGAGGATATGGCGAGGAGAGAGAGGGTGAGGGGGCGGGGCTCATCCTCTTAATCGGAATCCTCCTAATGGCCATCAGCTACATCTTCAACCTCTTCGTCTTCTACATGAGCAGGCTTAGAGAATATTATGCGGACTCGCATTCAGCGATGGTCGCGGATAATGGTGCGAGGAATCTCCAGAGAGGCTTGGTGAAGATAATGATGGCAACGGGTAGGCTTAGAAGATACTTGAGGGGAAGATCATACAGCCAGTTGAAGATGTTCTTCATAGCGGATCCAGACATGAGGTTGAAGAGGTTCAGGGGCAACGTGGATGAGCTCATCGAGGAGGTTAAGCGGGAGAAGCCCAGCGTCCTCGTCGAACTCTTCAGCACACATCCACATCCAGCGAAGAGACTTAGATTCCTAGATCAATTCATCGCCTAACCATCTTGGGAAGAAGCTTCCTAACCCCTTCAACAAGCCAAAACCCTAAAACTGCTTGAGCCACGAGTTCTCCGGGGAGCATCCCAAGATAGCCGAGGAACAAGATATCCTTAACCGTGAACTTTGGGAGGATTATGATCGGGAGATAGGTTCCAACTATGATGGTGACTATGAGGGAGGATATCAGGGAGGCGGCGACCAACCTAATGCGGCTATACCTCTTAGTCAAGGCCATGACAACGTATCCGGAGATGAGGTTCGCGAGACTCCCGAAGACGACATCTATTATATTCGGCGGATAGCCCACCGGAAAGCAGTTTGCGATAATACATCCTAGGAAGACTCCCCAAGCCGCTGCCTCGCCGAAAACGGCGGACAACATTATCAGGGAATCTGAGAACCTCACCTGGAAGGGCAGGAAGCTTATGGGGGCGAGGATCCAAGTCAATGTGAAGTAGGTTGAGGCTATCAGGACGGTCTCGGCGATGGTCATCAAACTTGCTCGATTCATAAGCTCCGGCGATTCTCGAAGACCTCAACTTATAGACATTCACCTGGTTTTCAGCTTTGACAGCTCTTCCTCAAGCCTTGAAACCTTTAGAGCTAAGATGGCGACCAACGCCTTCAGATCATAACCATCCCCACGCCTCAGAAATTCCGGCAACTCCTCGGCTAAGAATCCTATCTCCACCCCTCCCCTGCCATCGACTCGCTTATAGATCTTAGGCAATGGGAGTCTAATCTCCAGCATGCTTTGATCTAGATCTCGGACACCCTCCTTGAACTTGCTTAGAGATGGGATGGTTATGTTAGCCGTAACCACGTCATTCAGATAATTTTCATCGTCTCCGACTTTCAAGATATTTGGAGCAATCGGCTTCAAGACCCCATCGGCGGTTAGCTGGGTGATGAATTCTTGGCTTGGTGCAAACTCGATCCTATCCCCATTCTCATCGCTAACTTTCCTTACTCCAAGGCTTCCATTCTCGATCTCAGTTATCTTTTGTCTGAGCGAGCCATTTTCGGCTTGAAGAGAAAATATTTGATCTTTCAAGCTCTGGTTCTCGGATTCCAAATCCGAGACTTTCTGCTTTAATTGCTCGTTCTCCTGCTTGAGCCTGAGGTTTTCTTCTTCGAGAGCCTTGAATCTCTCCTTTATTTTTTCAGCCACCTCGACCGGCAACCCTGTTTCTCCATCTATCCAGGGCATCGTCACTCGACCCCTATGAAGTCGAATGTGATCTTTCCATCGAGAACCTCGACCTTTCTAACCGGTATTCTAAATCCTTCAGGTGCGATAAATTCGTCTCCGGCGTTCTGGAAATATAATGCTCCAACTGCTCGATCATTTATGATCGCTAAGGATTCGTTTTCTTCTGCCTTTGCCTTGAGTAAATATAGTTCCGTGAAGCCGAGATCTCTCGGCGTAATTTCAGGATTGTCAAATAATGCTTGATATTGTGTGTATGCTCCCGATGCAAGGCCATCACCAGCTCCCCAAATTTCCCAGCTTATCTGCGACAATTCTCCGGGATCACGATTTCTTTCATCTTCCCCACTCAAAACAGTTATCATGGTTTGTTGGGTTGCGGTTGATGTCACTATTGGAGCTGTTAAAGTATAATCATCGAAACCACAAAATTCCATGCTTGAGGATGTCTGCGCCCTCACCTTCAGCGCTAGGATAGGCTTGGCCGCCTTGGGCAGACCCGATAACAGCTCTCGAATCCCGGAGTAGAGCTTCTGGTATTGGACTCCATCGAGCTTGAAGGAGAGGTTCTGGCCATCGACTATGTTCCAAGTCTCGCCCGAGTCTTCTGATTTCGACATGGCGTTTTCGGGTGAGAGCGACTCAGACCCGGAATGTATGATGTAGTGATTCGACTCGTCTCCGCCGATCATGTAGATTACGAGGGAGTATCTCTCATCGGGTCTCAAGGCTATTGGATTGTCCAAGGATTTACTCACCCATCCATCGCTTGTGCCGAATGACGCCGGATCTATCTCCAGCGAGAGGAGCTTTTCATCGGAGGGGATATACGCATCTATGAGCGAGGTAAATTTCATTTGCAGGTCTCCCAGCCACTCCCATGGCCCGCCGTTTTCAGACTTATACCCGTCTCCCCCGCTCCAGACATCCGAGTCCTCATAGTAGTAATTGTAGCGGTTGGTTATGCCCGAGATTTCGGCGAGCTTGAAGCAGAACGCGTATTTTTCGCCGGGCTGAATCTCGAATGGTGGATCTATTTCCACAGGTATCCAGGACGCGGTGCTGCCGATCTCGGTGTAGGGTATTGTGTCGGTGTAGAGGACGTTGCCTCCAGGCGTCCCATCATCTTTCACATCCCTTATCTCGAACACCACGTCCTCGACGGTTCCATATCTCCTCAGCCTCACCTCAACCTTGATCAACTTGATTTTACATGTCGGCGAATAGGTTTGAGCTATCCAGACGTAACCGCCGTCCGGGGTGGTCCCGTAGCCGTCACCGGTCGTGTTTCCCTCAACAATCTGCTTGGAGTATTCCTTGAGGATGGCTTTCCTAAGCTCGACTATCAATGGGTTCTGCGGGGAGCCGTTCTTCCTCCCATAGAGCTGGATTGCGGATAACTTGATGGCATTTTCTCCGGTCTTAAAAACTTGAGCTATCTGATTGGAGCCGTAAACTTGATTCTCGGTTCCCGTATTCTCGTTCGAGATCTGGGTTGAGGGAGTGGTATCGACACTCCAGGTCTTAGCAGTCTTGTCGGCTTCTTGTTCTCCTTCTAGGGGGATGGCTTTACCGTAAGGCCACCTGACCGGCTCTCCTTCTAGCTCGGTGTATATTACTTGGCTCATCCACCCTCCCTCCAGACGAATTTAGCTAATTTAACTCTCGGAGACTCGGATTCTGGAGACGGTCTCGTGAGAGTGAATTTGAGCTTGAGCTGCTCTCTAGTTGCCGGTATGAAGATGTAATCCGAATCTATGTGAAGCGTCATCAAGTCTGTCTCTATTTCTAAGTAGTTTATTTGGCTAAGATTTGGAGAGCCGACTTTGGTCATCGAGGAGATTGAGATTTCATATCTCTTCCATGCTCCGCCTTTATGATTTACGCTGGCTTCTAGGTAATTTGATTCATCTCGCTTGAGCCTGATCTTGAGGTCTGGATCGTCATCCTCCGAGTAGAGATAGATGACCAGATACTTGAACTTGGATAGATCCCAGCCAGCATCCCCGGCTTTCGGGTAATAGATCTTCATGGGGGAGGCGGTCTGTATCGCCTTAACGCTCCAGTAACTTATTATCGCATTTCGAGAATCTTCTAGTGTTCCGTTTTCCATTCCCCATTCGGAGGCGTTCTGCTCAGTCCACCATCCCGCCTGCTTGGGCAGATATGGAAGCTCATAGTCTTGAGGTATGTTCGACTCGATTAATGAGCCATCGGCTCTCAGCAAATCGACCTGAACCTCTCCATCCCCTTTCTCGACATCATAGTGAACTCTCAGCCACCTAGCAAATAGCTCGGATTCCGGGAGGCAGGAGAACTCAAAGCTTCCCTGCGTCGCTCCTGAGATCAATTTCGCATAGCCGTTCTCATCGAGAATGATGTTTTCCTCGTTTTCTAAAAGAAGGGGAGGCTTATTGTAGAGCCTGACGGTTCTGGCATCAGCCTGTATCTTGACGGCGGTATTGACCAAGTCTATGGTCGAGTAGATGGACGAGATCATCTCGGGGACGCTGACCCGCTGGCCGAACCTAGCGGCAACATCTCCACCGATTTTCTCATCAAGCCAATCTTCTAGAAGCTCTTTTCTTCCGCCGAATTCGAGGCGATAGAGAAGATTCTTCGGATCGTATTCGATTCCGAGCAAGACCATGTTTTCTCCATTCAAGCCAACGGAAGGCAGGTTAATCGTGCATGTGTCTCCGAGATCAATTCCGAGATCCTTGAAGTCTCTTTGATGCATGGTTATCCTGAGAGATCGACCATACTCCTTGTTCAAGGCCAATCGGATGTTCGCCCTCCTTTCAGCTTCCTCCTTATCGGTTAGGAATGGGTCGTGAACCACTACCGGTAGATCACCGGCTCCCTCGCTTACATCCGCCAAGATCTCTCCATCCGCACCAACATAGATGACCCTGTTCTTAAGCTTCCACCTATCCTCGCTATATTCCGCATCCAAAACCATTGAATCATCTATCGTGGCCACAGCCGATCCTGTCTGCTTAGGCTTGAAGTATAGGATTTTTCCCGGCTTCATCCGGAGCCAATAGTTCGTCCCCCTCGCAACCGACTTCATGATTTCTAGAGCTTTCTCATTTTGGATCTCCCAAGGCGAGAGCAGGGAATCACCATCATCAACATTCGAGACATCCACTCCCTCCTCTAAGCCCGCTAAATCCTTGATTATCTCCCCCGCCTTTGTCCCGGTCTGATAGAGGCGGTAAACCACGTGGCGATCATACTTGATCAGGTAGTCGTATGCCTTGAACCCGCATCTCTCCACATCTCTACCCCTATGCCTGCGATCAACCTCATACACCACTCCCTCGAAAACTATTTGACCATCCTCTTTCAACCTGATTTCTTGACCAACTGAGACCGCATCCCTAACAAGTTCTCCATCCAGTTCTTCAAGGCCATTTGATCGGATCTGTCTTCTTAGACTTACACATGCGCCCGTCTTATCGATCCAACTCGACCCATCCCAGACCTCAAGCGTGAGAGCCATTAGGTCATCACCCTGAGATTTGAGACTATTTTCCGCGATATTATTCGAGCCACCTCGTCCCAGTCTTGTGGCGATGAAGCCG
>JAGGTD010000005.1 GCA_021163925.1 Nitrososphaerota archaeon | reverse complement strand
TCCCAAATGGGAGATATTATCTTGAAGCCTACCTGAAGGGCATATTGGTCTATCAGAGTGAGGGGAAGGAGATACATGTGAGCGGCTCAGACGAGTCAGAGACGATAACCGTCGATGCGGCGAGATTGAACATAACCGTCTACGACTATGATGGAGTGGATGTGATTAAGGGGGAGGATCTTAGGCTTAAGGGAAAGCTTGTGAGGAATGGGAGGACCGTTGGAGAAGTCGAGACCGTTGATGGAGTGCTTAGATTTGGGCACACCCCCTTTGCCGACTTCACCCTCAAGGTATATCTCGGAGATCTACAGGTGTATTCGAGCAAATATACGGTTGAGAAGGAGACCGCTAAGGGATCCATTAGGGCGAAGTTCTACGACATAACCCTTAGGCTGAACTCAACGGGCTTAGCGAATCAAACCATAATAGAGTCGTTGAAGGGCGTTTTGAGGAGGGGAAATATCGAGCGAGAATTCGACATAGTCGACTACGCCGCAGAGTTGGAGAACATACCGGCCGCGGAGGATTACATAGTCCAACTATATTTCAAGGATAAGAAGGTTGGAGAGTTCCACGACATAAAGGTGGAGAAAGAGAATCAAGAGATAGAGTTGAGGCTTAAAGGATATGTTGTGAGAGTCACTGTTAAGAGTTTGGATGGGGAGCCCTTAAGCTCAGACATCACGATAACTCTTCCAACGGGGGAGAAGGTCACATCCTTCAAGACGGCTGAAGACGGGTCGGGGTCATCCGCCCCCCTCCTCCCAATGCCCTACCAGATACACGTATACCTTGAGGGGATATCCGTTGGCGAGGAGGAGATCACCCTATCATCCAACATGAACATCTCCATAACGGCCTCGGTGAGAAACGTGGTCTTCAAGATCTATGACCGCGATGGCAAAGATCTCTTGAAGCATGTGAAGCTCGAAGTCTCGGCTGGAAAACTGAAGAGAACCGCCTCAAGCGACGAGGAGGGAAACATCCTCGTAAAGAACCTCCCAACCCACGACTACAAGGTGCTTGTCTGGTATTTCGGCTTCATGGTATTAGAGGATCGAGTCACGGTAACGCGGGATACCGCGGAATTAAAGATGAATGCTTTAGGGGTCTTAGACGCTAGATTAAGATTCTTAGACTCGGCGAAGAACCCCCTCGATGGAGGAGAAGTTCTCATACTATTCGGGGATGAGAAGCTTAGGGCGGAGGTCGGGAAGGATGGAAGCGTTAGAGTCGAAAATCTACCGAACACGACCATCGCGGTCAAGCTATTCTATAGGGGGGTGGAGGTCGAAACTCAGCCTAAGGAGTTTAACCTCAGGATGGATGAGATGCCCGTAATATTCTCCTCAAGAGTTCATCAAGCAACCTTCAAGATCTTTAGAGGCGATGGAAAGCCCTTGAGGGAGGGCGTCGCCGAGATCTACATAGAGGGGAACCTCACATCAACCCACGATCTAAAGGAGGAGAACGTATTCACCGAGAGGTTGCCTGAAACGGATATACTTGTTAAGGTGAAGTTTAGGGGGAGGCCTGTGGGGGAGAAGACGATCTACCTCGGAGAGCCCATGAGGGAGATATCGGTCACAACATCCATCTACCCATTCGAGATGAGGATCTACGACTCGGCTGGGAAACCGGTGAAAGGCGCGGTAGTCACGGTATCGGATAAGTTTGGGAAGCTCATGGAGGCCGTGAGCGACGATAAGGGCGTATTCACCACCATAATCCCAATAGGTAAATACAATTTCACGGTGTCTGCGGGGAATCAAACCTACTCATACATGCTGGAGATCCGGAAAAACACGGTCTTCAACTTCCTCTATCCAAGCAAGCAACCCATGAGCTTCGAGCTCATAATAGCGCTCGCGGCGGTAGATCTAGTGATCTCAGGTCTAACGATCTCAAAGCTCTCCGGATCTCTTAGAAGGGCTGGTAGGAGGAGAAGGCGTAGGATTCCAAGGATTTAGGTGAGATGGGAGATGAGCAGGGGGGACGCGTTCTTCCTATTCGCCACGATAATCCTCCTCTGCCTCCTAGCCACGGCACTAGCCTATAGACTGTCGGGTAGGGTTGTCCCATTCCTCGTCGTCGAGTCCGGGAGCATGTACCCGGTTCTGAAGGTCGGAGACGTTATAATGATCAATGGGGTGGGACCCGAGGACTTGAAGGTTGGGGACGTCATAGTATACTATAAGCCTGGAACCAGTCAGCTCATAGTCCATCGAATAGTTAAGATCACCGGATCAGGAGTGTATACGAAGGGGGATGCGAATCCGGGAATCGATATCTGGTGTCCAATACCCTATGAGAATATTGTTGGGAGATGGAATGGATTCAAGATACCATATTGGCTTGGAGTAGGATACCTATCCCTCTTCCTAAACGGCGAGATATATCCCCCATTCGGCCCAATCCTCCTCCTCTCCCTGATAATCCTAAACATAATATTGATCGTCAAGGATTTGATTGAGAGCTTGAGATCCCGTGAAGAATCTCCTCAACAGACTTGATCAACAAGTTCAACAGCCTCTCGTATTCACTTCCCCCACCGGTTCTCCTAACTATGGACTCCGCATAGCTTATCCCATTCAGGATCTTTAACAGCTCTCTAGACCTATTCAAGAAGACCTTAACCCTGCTCGCATTCACGGATGCCTCGATCAAGGCATAGACCGCCCTACTATATGGCTCGATCCTCAAGTCTCCGAGATACACCGACACGGGTTCACAGATCATCTCAGCTCGGTTAATCGACTTTTCTCCAACCTCCTTAACTCTGAACTCTATATATGCCTCAGAACCCCTTAGTCTTGGAGCTTTAACGAGCTTAGATCCCTCAAGTTCTTTGAGGAGTTCATGTTTAAGCCCCGGAATGCATCCAAGGATGAATGGTCTCGGATCTCTCGTTATATTCGCCACCCCCTCTCCCACCTCAACCAGGTTTCGATAGGTCTTCGAGGACTTGAATGGATGGAGTGTGAATTCCTCGAATCCCTCCGAGAACCTCAACCCCATGGGCGCGATGTCCGGCTCCCCATCGGTCGAGATGCTTGAGATTAGAGCCTCGTAGATAACGTGATGCTTAACATTCTTTAAGACATCAGAGACCTTCATAGGGTGAATCCCTCCAATAGTAGGGCTGAGAGGGATGCTGAGAGCAGGTCGGCGGATGATCCGGGTCTGAGCTTTCTACTCCTCCTAAGCCTTCTATCGAATTCTGTTAACGCTCTTCTCCCAGCCTGCGTTGACATGCCTCCAAGCTCAAGCACCTTTGAGGCCATGGAGGAGACCATCCCCGCCACGGATCTCCCAGCCCTCCTAACTATATGGGTGTCCCTATGTCTGGCCAAGATCTCTAAGAATGTCTGGACTAGGGCGGAGTTCAAGTCCTCGAACTCGCGGATATTCTTCTTCAAGATCCTCAAGCAGTCTCCGAGAGTCCAAGAGTATCCGGTTACCCATTCATGGGCCACGACGTCGTAATCCTTGTAGATGCTTAGGGCTTGGATGGGCGTCATCCTCTTCTCCTCTATCTCTTCATAGGTCTCCCTCCTCAAGACATCTAGATATGGGACGTGGCCCAATCCGCCTGGAGAGGCGTATGCTATCGCCTTGAAGATGTCTATCGTATCCCTCCAATCCATCGATCTAAGAACCACCTTAACCCTAGAGCGCAACGACCTAGATTTTATGGGAATCCCCTTATGGGATCCCGCGGCCGAGGCCATTGGAGCGATCAGGAGCCATGCTCCTAGATGGGTGTTTCCACCGCGTTGAGACTCCATGAAGGTCTTCACCCCTCCCAGAATTATTTTCCCCAAGCCCTTTCCAACCCCAAGCCTCGCAGCTCTCATGATCCAAGGTCTTAGGCTCACGGCCGATGCTAGAAAGTGATTATACGAGGTCTCCCCATATTCATGGATTTTATCGACTAGCCCGGGCTTCGGGGTTGTGCTCAGCTCTAGGAGAAGCGCTAGCTCAAAGCATCCCGAGATCCACTCAAACCTCGAATCCTCATTCTTGAACAAGCTCATCTCAAACGCCTTAAAACGATTTTTGGAGAATTTTTAATAACGATTAAACGAGTTCTTGGATTGTTATGGGCGAGTCGGCGGCGAGGATCTGGGAGGACTTAGAGTTCGACATACTCAAGGAGGCTTGGAACACGTATTATCTCGAGGATGGGGTTAGGATTAGGGGGAGGACTATCCTAAAGAAGCTGATGAGGAGGAGGCGGGGATCGAAATACGAGTTCACCGCAGACTTCCAAAACATCTTCACCACGATAGCGCCAACCCATCTTAGAGGTAGGCCGGGAAATCCATTGACTAGGGAGGAGATGATGAATGCTGCGAAGATCGGGAGGCCTGTGAGGGTGGTGGATTCGAGGGAGGATTGGAACGTCTACCTCGTTCCAGACATGAATATGAGGTTGAAGGTTAAGTTAACCGTGGTGGAGGTCTATAGGATTCCGAGGAGATATGATAAGTATGGGGAGCCGATCTACGCCATCCGATCCACGAACGTCATAGTCCCGATGAAGGAGGAGAGAAGAGTTTAATCTCTCATCTCCTTACAGGTCTCAGCCTCTCTAAGAGCTTGTCGATGGACTCGATCTCGATCAAACCATATCTCTTAAACTCCATGAGCCTCCTCCGATAGCTTAGATCGATCTCCCCGACCACTCCCTCCAAGCTCTGGATTAGGGTCTTCATCAACCTCTCGCCCTCAGAGTCTAGGTCTAAGAGCAGTATAACCCTCTTAACATCTCTTTGTTCAAAGAATCTCCTCAACCCCTTAATCGACTTCACCTGAATTATCTCACCTCTGACCCCAGCCCTTCTAAGTCCTTCCTTATCTCTCCTACCCTCAACAACTATGGGAACTCCGTTTAAGGACTCGGCCGAGAGCTTATCTACTATACTCGCGAGTTCCTCGAATAATCTCGACCTAAATTTCAATCTCTTGGCCATCGCTTGATCGCCTTCACCGAGCAAAAGTGAGTCTGTGAACTCATAATTTAATCATTTTTTGAGGGCGTCTTGGGCCAAAAACCCCGATCAGTAAGTTTCGATGATATACGCCTGTATTATCAAGAGCTTTATCCGAATCACTTTCACCAAAGTCTCCGGAGGTGATGGGTGTGAGAGTAGTTACCGTTCACTTACCCGAAGCTTACATAGAGGCCATCGATCAGCTCGTAAAGAGGAGGATGTACCCGAATAGGGCTGAGGCAATTAGAATGGCTGTAAGAGACTTCATAATGGAGGAGGCAAGGGTAGGTGAATGAGGATTTATTCAACTTCAAGAAGGATTTCTCGGAAGAAGTCAAGATAACGCTGATAGGGGTAGGAGGGGCTGGATGCAATACAGCCGATCGACTAATGTCGACGGGGCTTAAGGGGATAAGGATAATCGCGGCGAACACCGATGTCCAGCACCTAGACATGGTGAACGCGCACTACAAGGTGATCCTAGGAAAGGGTGTGACGAGGTTTAGGGGGGCTGGCGGAGACCCGGAGATGGGCAAGCAGGCAGCCGAAGAATCCGTGGACGAGCTGAGATCGGTTCTCGAAGGATCGGATATAACGTTCGTCGCAGCTGGGCTTGGTGGAGGAACTGGGACCGGTGGAGCGCCGGTCGTCGCGGAGATCGCGAGGGAGCTTGGATCTATAGTCATCGGGGTTGTGACGCTTCCATTCAAGTTCGAGGGTAATGTTAGGAAGAGGATAGCCCTCCAAGGATTGGAGGATATGAGGAGGAAGTGCAACACGGTCGTGACGATAGACAACAATAGGCTGCTCGATCTTTACCCACAGTATAGCTTGAAGACCGCCTTCAGCATAGCCGATGAGGTGATAAGCAATATGATAATGAGCATAACCGAGTCTATAGCCAAGCCGAGTCTCATAAACATAGACTACGCGGACTTCAAGGCGATAATGATGAGGGGAAAGTTAGCGGCGTTGGGGATCGGGAGATCCTCGACCCCGAATAGAGCTGAGGAGGCCACGTTCACCGCCCTCCAAACCCCTCTACTCGACATAACCTATGAAGGATTAACCGGGGCGATAGTCCACGTCACCGGCGGAGATGATATGAAGATAAGTGAGGCGGCGAGGCCCGCTGAGATAATCTCTGAGTTGATGGGCGATGAATCTCTCGTGATCTGGGGGGCTAGGATAGATAGCTCGCTCGACTCAACCCTCCAAGTATCCCTGATCTTGACCGGAGTTAAGAGTGATAGCTTGACGGAGCCTGAGGAAGAGGAGAAGAAGCGGGCGTTCAGCGACGAGGAGCTTGAGAAGATAATGGAGGAGCTTGGGATAAAGCCTCTAAGCTAATTCCCCACCTTTTTCTGCATCTTAATCAGCTGAAGTTTTCTAAGTTTCTCATCTATCTCCTCTCTCGTAATCTTCCTGAACAGTGGTTTAGGCTTCTTGATCCTATGGCCCGATGGTATAAGCTTCTCGACATCGCTCCACCTAAGATCCTCAACCCTCTTACCCAGATTCAGGTAATCTAGTATCCTTTGAGAGGTGAATGGGAGGTATGGGGCTGAGATCACAGCCAGCGCATAGACTATTTGGACAAGAACGTAGAGGGCGGTATCCGCCTTCTCGGGATTCGCCCATGGAGCGGTCTCATTCAAGTATCTGTTACCTTCTTGGGCGAGCCTTAGAATCGTCTTCAACCCGGCCTTAAACTCGCATTCCTCGATCTTCTTCCCAACCTCTTCAGCAAACTTAATTCTACTCGATAGGATCTCCTTATCCCTTTCCTCGAGTTCTCCGGGCTCTGGAACCACTCCCCCCATCCTCGAGTAGATGAAGGTCAATACCCTGTGGATGAAGTTTCCATAGGTTCCTATAAGCTCCCCATTTATCTTCTCCATGAAGTCCTCCCACTTGAAGTCCGTGTCCCTAGTCTCGGGGGCTATGGCCGTCGCATAATACCTAACGACATCTGGATCATACTCCTCCAATAGATCGTGGAGCCAGACAACCCAGCCCCTGCTGGTCGAGAGCTTCTCACCCTCAAGGTTCACAAACTCGTTCACGACCACGTTATATGGTAGGATGTAGTCTCCATGGGCGATTAGGAGGGCTGGGAATAGAATCGTGTGAAAGAACAGGTTGTCCTTCCCTATGAAGCAGTAGAGCTTCGTGTTCTCGTCGAGCCAGAACCTCCTCCACCTCTCCGGATCCTTGACGACGTTCATCGCCCAATCCTTCGTGGCCGAGATGTATCCGAGTAGGTTCTCAGCCCAATTATAGATCACCTGACCCTCAGCTCCAGGGAATGGCGCCCGAGGCCCCCACTCATAATCTCTCGTTATATCCTTATCCTTCAATCCCTCCTTCTCAAGCCAGGCAACGGTCTTGTTGTAGGTCGCCTTCCTCCAAAACCTCTTATCCCTGACATACTCTAAGACCTTATCCGCCAAGGCGCTGAGCCTCAGGAAGAAGTGCCTCCTCGTCTTTATCTCGGGTCTTGATCCGCAGAGGGAGCATCTCGGATCCTTTAACTCGAATGCCTCATACCATGCTCCACAGACCTCGCAGACATCTCCATACTGGTTTGGGGCGCCGCACCGTGGACACGTTCCAACCACGAATCTATCTGGTAGGAAGATCTTACAGTTCGGGCACCACCACTGCTTCACATCCTTCGAGTAGATGTATCCCTTCTCCCAAAGCCTTTCATAGAATTCCTTAACGAGCTCGTGATGGATGGGCTTACTAGTCCTAGAGAATATGTCGAAGCTTATCCCAAGCTTTTCAAAGACCTCCTTCTGCTGAGGATAATATAGGTCGCATAGCTCCTTCGGCGATATCCCCCTCCTCATGGCCTCAATAACTATGCTACTAGCATTCTCATCCGTCCCACAGACATAGATGGCCTCCGCTCCCTTCATCCGTTTAAACCTCGCGAAGATATCGGCTGGTAGATATGCTCCCGCTAGATGGCCGAAATGTCTCGGGGCGTAAGAGTATGGGAGAGCCGCCGTGATTAGGACTCTTTCCCTTAGCCCTCGCACCCCCTCTTGTGCTAACTTATCATCCCCACCTTTTAAGCTTAAAACATATCCATAGCTCAGCAGATGGAATCGGTGCTAAAGCCAAAAAAATGAGGATGGAATATATCACTTCTTGCTGAGCTCGTCCACGAACTTCACCAAGGGAATCATATACATGAGCCCTGGCCCGCCGTCCATCAGAGCCGCGACCCATCCGGCCTCGATTATCTCCTCAGGCTTAGCCCCAGCGTCGAGGGCGTTCTTCGCGTGGAAGGCGATGCACCACTGGCAGTGCTTGGCGACCCCTAGGGCCACAGATATGAGCTCCTTGGTCTTTGTGTCGAGGTATCCCTTCTCCTCAACCCTCCTTATGAACAACATAAGGGCCTTCGCCTGCTCCGGAAACTCCTTCGACATCCTCTGTAAAAACTCGTTTATCTCCTTAAGCCTCTCCTCAGCCATACGAACACCTCCTCGAGCTAGTGGATTTCATGGCGAATTTAAGTTTATCATCCAGCCAACGACGCATGTCATATGGATCGAATTCGAGGCGCTGTCGCGAGACCAACCATCATACATTTTATTCATTATCAGATGCAGAAAAGATATATGTGTTAATCCATATTTAGGGGGCGAGCATGGACAAGAGATCCATCACAATATGCTTGATCATCGTATTGACGGCGACCTCGCTCGCTCTAGCTTTGAACATGAACTTGATCGGCGGCCAAGGAAGGAGCCGAGCCTTAAGGATATTTCATGCAGGATCGTTATCGGTTCCATTAGAGCAGGTCGCGGAGAGGTTTGAGGAGGAGAATCCGGGGGTTAAGGTGGTTTTGGAGCCCTCTGGAAGCATTCTAGCCGTGAGGAAGATCACCGAACTGCATAAGACCGCCAGCATCTTGATGACCGCTGACTATAGGTTGATAAACGATATGATGCCAAACCATGCCGACTTCAACATAGCGTTTGCATCCAATAAGATGGTCTTGGCCTACACCGATAAGAGCAGATGCTCAGATGAGATAAACTCCGAAAACTGGTTTAAGATATTGATGAGGGAGGACGTAAAGTATGGATTTTCAAATCCGAACGATGATCCATGCGGCTATAGGTCGCCGATGGTCTTGGCCTTAGCCAAGACCATCGGCGACCTATAGC
>JAGGTD010000040.1 GCA_021163925.1 Nitrososphaerota archaeon | reverse complement strand
ATCGTGGATGGGCTGAGAGGCTGTCTGATAAGCTCGTTCTCGATCCCGCCTTGGATAGATCTGACGGTCACGATCTCCCTCTGCGCGGCGACGATGAGCATCGGAACTTATCTCTTCAATAGGAGTGAGGCTTAGCCTCGAATAATGCTACTTGAGAATCCCAACTATTGTTCCAAGTATGAATCCTATGAGGAGTTCCGTCCTCGACTTTATGAACGCTATGAATGACTCGACGAGAGGTCTCAGCGAAGATATTATAGATGAGTAGTCTATGTTTAGGAATGTTATCCCTATCAGGCTTAGGGCTATTATGAGGAGGATTAGGGCCACGATTGTCTTCAAGAGCTTCCCCACAACATATCCAAGAACGCCGCCTATCAGTAAGAAGAGTATCGTCTCAAAGGTTATGCTTATCATCTCAAGATCAGCGAGGTGAACCCAGAGATAAATCTATCTCCACCCTTCTCTCAGACTTCATCAGCCAAAGACCTCAACCTCTCATAAAGCTTCAGGTCACCTGCCAAGACGACCCCCTCGCGGAGAACCTCTAAAGCGAATCTATCCTTTTTCTTGATCAAGGTCTTAAACTCCTCTGTCGTCAATACTTTCGGCTCTATATCTATTGGAGATCTTGGATCGATGAAGTCGAGAACTCTATCAATCATCCTAACATCCTTGAACTTATCCGAGATTATCAAGATGTCTGCATCGGATGTCGCCGTATAATCCCCTCTCGCAAGAGATCCATAGAGTATGATCAGCTTCCCGCCCTTCCTCAAGGCATCTTTCGCATAATCCTTCAAGTAATTGATTATCTCATCATAATCTATCTTTAGGAATCTTATCCCTGCAGAATTTGATGATCTCCTCAGCATTTCTCACCGCCCTCTTTGCATCAGCCTTCGTGTAATAGTCCATCGGCGCTCCCTCTGGAAGGAAGTTAGGATATCTCGTTGGGATGTAGTGCCTGTCAAGTTCCCTCGCCAAATCTATTAACTCCTCCGGCGGCTTTAAATCTTCAGAGAGATTCGCCAGCATCCTCGAGATCGAGTGCCCCCAAACTTCTAATTGAAGTAAATCAGCTTTATGGATTTATTATCTCATCCGCGACCGTCACGTAGCCGACGCCGCCTAAATGCATCAAGACCTTTGCGACCTTCGGATCATATATTCCCCGCTTCATCATCCCGGGTTTAACGTATGCTTCCAACACCTCGCCGACTATCAGGATGTGATCGCCTAACTCTATCTCCCGATGTAGGTTACATTCCAAGACCGCGAGCGCCTCCTTGACATGGGGTGACTTGACCTTCAGCGACTTCTCGGCGGTCAGCTTGCTTTCCGCGAACTTGTCAACCCTCCTACCCGAGCGTGTTCCGAAGAGGTGGGCTTCGGCGACTAGATTCGCATCCAATACGTTTACGGTGAAGTCGCCGGTCTCCTTGATGAGCTTATAGGTGTATCTCCTAGGAGCTATCGAGACTGAGATCAATGGAGGCTTCATGGAGATCGGCGTGGTCCAGGCTGCGGTCATACCATTGGGCTTGCCATTAGAGTCTAGGGAGACCACTATGACGGCTGGCCTTGGGTGGAGTAGATGGTATGCGGATGATCTTGGAATTCTTGTAAATCCCTCCAAGCTCATCGGTTATAGTCGTGGATGTGCTCTGGATAAATCTATCCTTCAAGCTCGATGGCTCAATTTATTTGAAGCCTCGACGAAAGATCTTTAGAGGGGGATGGCTGGAGGGCTTAAGGCTCTCGTGATAGACTTTGGAGGCCAATACACCCATCTAATAGCTAGGAGGTGTAGGGAGCTTGGGGTATACTCGGAGATCGTCGAACCCGAGGACGCGTTCAAAAAGCTCGATGAGGGAGGGTTTGGAGCAATAATCCTATCGGGAGGGCCTAGGAGCGTCCTCCAACCAGACTCTCCGAAGATAGATCTCATGAAACTCCTCTCCTACAATATCCCGATCCTTGGAATCTGCTATGGCCATCAATTGATCGCAAAAAGCTTTGGAGGGGAGATAAGGGCCGGCAAGGTTAGAGAGTATGGTAGAACCCTTGTCGAGGTCTTGGAGAAAGACGCTCTCTTCGATGGATTGCCTGATCGGTTGATGGTCTGGATGAGCCATGGTGACACAGTTATCAAGCCTCCGAGGGGGTTTAGGGCCACGAGCGTGAGCGAGGATGGGGCTATAACGTCCATGACCAATGGATCGGGGATCTGCTCAACCCAATTCCATCCAGAGGTTACCCACACCCAATATGGGAGGAAGATCTTGGAAAATTTCCTTAGAAGAATCTGCGGTATAGAGGCTTGGTGGAATCCCGGGGATAGAGTTGAGGAGCTGATAGATGAGATTCGATCGAAGGTTGGGATGGATGAAAAGGTGATCTGCGCGGTGAGCGGTGGAGTCGACTCGGTTACAACGGCCACCATAGTCTCAAGGGCGGTCGGCGACAGACTATACTGTATCTTCGTCGATCACGGCTTGATGAGGAAGGGTGAGGTTGAGCATGTTAGGAGATCTCTTAAGAAGATTGGGATAAGAAATCTCAGGATTGTTTACGCTCGCGAGAGATTTCTGAGCAAGCTTAAGGGAGTTGAGGATCCCGAGGAGAAGAGGAGGATAATTGGAGAGGAGTTCATCAAGGTGTTCGAGGAGGAGGCCAAGAAGATTCCGGGGATCAAGTGGCTTGCTCAAGGAACGATCTACCCCGATAGGGTTGAGAGCGGGAGGGCTGGGAGGAGGGCTGCCTTGATAAAATCGCATCACAACGTCGGCGCACTACCCAAGCGGATGAATCTAAAGCTTTTAGAGCCTCTAAGAGACTTCTACAAGGATGAGGTCAGGGAGATCGCGAGAAAGCTTGGAATCCCAGACGAAATAGTTTCGAGGCATCCATTCCCAGGCCCAGGGCTTGCGGTGAGGATTATCGGAGAGGTTACGGGGGAGAAGCTCGAGATATGTAGGGAGGCCAATGCGATCGTTGAGGAAGAGTTTAGGAGGGCTGGAGTCTATAATAAGGTTTGGCAGGCGTTCGCGGTTGTATGCGATGATAGATGGGTTGGAGTTATGGGAGATGAGAGGGTCCATGGATACATAGTGATAATCAGGGCGGTTGAGAGCGTCGACGGGATGACCGCGGACTGGCATAGAATAGACCACGAATTACTTGATAGGATAGCTAGGAGGATAACGAGGGAGATACCGAGGGTGACGATGGTCGCCTACGCCGTGACCTCAAAACCACCATCCACAATAGAACCATGTTAAACACAATTTCATCACCTAAATTCTCCTATCATCTTCACTTAACAACTCTGCTATCGATAGATTGAACTCGGAACTCCCTAACAGACAATTCCATCCAATTCTCGACTCTCCGGCTTTATTTCCGCTCTTAAGAGAATATTGAAGGGATTGTGGACCGGGCGGGATTTGAACCCGCGACCTCCCGCGTGCAAGGCGGGCGATCTCCCACTGATCTACCGGCCCTTTTCTCCCAGATCTTGATTATCTATTCTCGGATATTTTTAGATTTCATTTCGATAGCTTGCTCTTGCCTCTTATTCCTCGCCTATGGTATATGGCTAGGTCTTCGCTTAGCTATTGTGAAAGACTTAATACTTGTAGCTTGGATGGTTGATGTCGGAGTGGGATGCCGTCGCTTTCAGAGATGCTTAGGAGGGCTTTAAGCAGGTTTAGGTCGGCGAGCACGGTCGATAGGAGGGTTGTCGAGGAGCTTGTGAGGGATCTTCAGAGAGCCTTGATAATGGCGGATGTGAACGTGGAGCTCGTCCAGAAGCTTTCAGAGAACATTAGGAGGAGGGCTTTGAGGGAGGGGGCACCCCCTGGAATATCTAGGAAGGATCATGTGGTAAAGGTCGTCTATGATGAGCTGGTTAAACTGTTGGGCGAGAAGCCGGCTGAACTGAAGATAACCAAGAAGCCCTATGTGATCATGATGGTCGGGATTCAGGGGACGGGAAAGACGACGAGCGTGGCCAAGCTCGCAAACTATCTCAAGCTCAATGGGTATAGGGTTGGGGTGATCTGCGCCGACACCTATAGACCCGGAGCACATGATCAGCTGAGACAGCTATTGGATGGAAGGGACATCCCGGTCTTCTATCTCGATGGAGTTGACGCTGTCGAGATCGCGAGGCGTGGGGTTAAGGAGCTCTCAGACAAGGTTGACGTGATCTTGATAGATACGGCTGGGAGACATAGGAGTCAGGAGAGCTTGATGAGGGAGATGAGGGATCTCCAGAAGAAGATCAAACCGGATGAGGTGATGTTGATAATCGACGCGACGATAGGGCAGATGGCTGGAGTCCACGCAAAGGCGTTTCACGAAGTCGCTCCGATAGGCTCGATAATCTTGACGAAGATGGATACATCGGCGAGGGGTGGTGGAGCGTTATCGGCGGTGGCGGAGACAGGTGCGAGGATAAAGTTTCTCGGAACAGGTGAGAAGCTCGAAGATATAGAGCTATTCAACCCCAGCAGGTATGTCGGAAGACTCCTCGGGATGGGAGACATCGAGGGATTGATCGAGAGAGTTAGGCTCGCGGAGATCCGGGTGAGCGAGGAGAGGGCTAAGGAGTTTCTGAGAGGAGAGTTCACCCTAGAAGAGTTCGTGAACCAGTTGAGGGAGATGAGGAAGACGGGGCCATTATCCAAACTACTCTCAAAGCTGCCGATTCCAGGTCTTCCAGAGATGTCTCCAGAAGCCTTGGCTGAGACCGAGAAGCAGATCGATAAGTGGGCCGCGATAATCCAGTCAATGACCCCTGAGGAGAGGAGAGATCCGAAGATCCTACACTCATCTAGGATTAGGAGGATTGCGAGGGGGGCTGGGGTCTCGGAGAAGGATGTGAAGTCCCTGCTCAAACAGTATAAGCTTACGAGGAAGCTCATGAAGGCTGCTAAGAGGTCTCCGCAGAAGATTCTTAGGAAGCTTTATGGGAGGATGATGAAGTAAGATTAAATCCTCGATAAATTATTGGTGGATTTGGGATGGAGAAGCCTCTCGACATCTTAAGGAAGTCCATCGAGATCTTGAAGACCTACCCACTATGCGACTATTGCTTGGGGAGGCAGTTCGCATCCATAGGATCGGGCTTAACGAATCTTGAGAGGGGGAGAGCGATAAAGACGATGCTATTCATGGACGCATGTGCGCGGCTAAGAGAGGAAGCTGGAGACGCCGAGATCTTGAAGATCCTCGCGGCAAGCGGGTTTAGAGCCGCTGTTAAGAGTTTGGAGAATCTCGGGCTTGAAGCACCCGAGGCCAAGCCATGCTATATCTGTAACGGAGTCTTGAATAGGAGGAGGTTTAATGAGATCGCTGAAAGAATCTATGAGGAGCTCAAGGAGTATGAGTTCAAGAACTTCGTCGTGGGGGCGAGGATTCCGCCGGATGTGAGGGAGAGGGAGGACTTGATAAGATCTGAGTTCGAGATAGATACGGGAGAGGACATCAAGAACGATGTGACGAGGGAGATTGGGAGAATCCTCTTAAGGAGATTCGACGCGGTGGTAGAATATCATAATCCAGAGATAGTAGTCTTGGTCGACATATTCTCAAACGACTACCTCATCCAAGTCAACCCCCTCTTCATCAAGGGATTCTATAGGAAGCTTGTAAGAAATCTCCCGCAGACTCCATGGTATTGTAGATATTGTTGGGGTAGGGGATGCGAATACTGCAACTATACTGGTAGGGAGTATCCGGAGTCGATAAGCGAGCTCATCGGTAATCCAGCCCTAGAGTTCTTCGAGGCACTAGACTACAAGTTCCATGGGGCTGGGAGGGAAGACGTAGACGCGACGGTTGTCGGAACTGGTAGGCCATTCGTCCTAGAATTGAAGCACCCTAGGAGAAGGTATCTCGACCTAAGGGAGCTTGAGAGGCTGATAAATGAGAGGGCTGGGGGTAAGGTCGAGGTCTCTGGATTGGAATATTCCAGTAGGAGGGAGCTTAGATTATTGAAGTCTCTCTCGCCCATGGCCTCGAAGACCTATGAGGCAATAGTCGAGTTCGATGGAGATGTTGATGAGGAGTCCTTGAGGGAGGTTGAGGAGAAGTTTAAGGATATCGTGATCGAGCAGCGAACTCCTAGAAGGGTCTTGAAGAGGAGGGCTGACAAGATTAGGCAGAAGAGGCTTTACTACGTTGAGGCTGAGAAGCTCGATGAGAGGCTCGTGAAGTTCAGGATAAAGGCTCAAGGAGGACTCTACGTCAAGGAGCTGATAGATGGAGATGAGGGGAGGACCAAGCCGAATATAGCGGAGTTCTTGGGCAGAAGACCTCTAAGGATAGATCTATCGGTGATCGAGGTGGAGACGCCCACTCTAGAACGTGAAAAAGAGGAGGTTGAGGATTAGATAGTCACTCCGGCGAACATTTGGAGGCACATCGCAGTTATGAGAAATCCATAGAATAACACTCCAACGATCATTATTACATTGCTGACTATTCCAGGTCTGAGGGGCTTCGGCAGAATCCTATTGCTGACTATTAGCTGGAGTATTGGCGCGATCACCAACGCGAAGAGCCCGAGAACAGCCCCGGTTGCCGCGAGCTCATATGGTCTAGCGATCTTAAAGACCGTTGACAACACCATTATGATCACCGCGACGCCATAGATCAAGTAGACGGTTAGATAGTATATTCTTCTGGGATCGTTCTTCGCCCACCTCTTAATCCTCTCACTCGCGAACCAGAAGTTGTCCGCGATCGTTCTTCCAACGGAGTCCATCAGCCCCCATTGATTATCGAAGAGGACCCAGAATCCCCCTAAGAGAACTATTATCCAGGCAAGTCCGCCCAAGACCTCTGATAGAGCCTTTGCTTGAGCGGCCGCAACTTGGAAGCCCATTGGAGCTAAGCCCCTCGGCACTAGAAGCGAGTAAGTCATGACCGTCGTTAGGATTAAGGTTATCATCGTGAGCCCAGAGAAGAATAGGCAAGAGTCAAGTCTAGCCACCTTTAGCCAGCCTCTCCACCGCCTCAAATTCTCTGGATCGTTTACGTTGAAGGGCATCTCCTCGGTCTTTAGCTCGACCTTCCTCCCGCCTATCAGCCCAGAGATGTATCCGATCTTGCTTCCCATCCCCCAGCCCTTATCCCTCGCATAGCTCGACATGAAGAGGTTGAAGCCGAATCCAGCTGGAATATAGGCTATCGCCGCCGAGACGATATACCAGTTTATCTGATCTTTTGGAGGGAATCCGAGTCTAGGTCTCAGGAAGCCCGCGAAGCCGCTTAAGACCGTGGTCCAAGCCGATGGTGAGGCCGAGAAGGCCACGCCCACAATTATCGTCGCCAAGAGTAGGATGAGTAGGGGCCAGCTCACGATCTCAAGCGTCCTCTGAATCTTCCTGCCCACGTGGATCACCAACAACCCAACCGTTAAGGCGAACAATCCCCAGGCCAAGACCAGGTAGGAGTCTTGGGGTCCAGGTAATCTACCCAGCTGGAGCGCGGCTAAGGCCGTCGCCGAGCCCATGGCCCATCCAGGCCACACAACGGGTATGACTATTAGCAGAGTCCATATCCAAGCCCAAGTCAGGGGATTCGGTGGAAGCCTTTGATACGCCTTATGGATAGGCTGGCCGCAGTAGATCGTGTATTTCAAGGACTCGATGGCGACCGTGGCCTGAACTATGGCTGAGAGGAGAGCTGCCCAGAGCAGGTATGGCCCATACTTGACGACCAGCGCTGGAAAGAGTATCCACTCACCGCTTCCAATCGCCAAGGATCCTAGGATGACGCCTGGGCCGACCATCTTCAGGTAGCCGAGTATTCCTTGGCTTGGGGGGTCTGGAAGTTCTGTCTCGACCATCTCCCATCCCTTGGAGGATTGGGCTATAAGGGCTAATTATAAGCTTTAGTGATCAAAAACGTGCATTATAGATCCTCTTTCCGCAGGCTAAAACACGGAGACCGCAGACGCTTTAAAAGCTAGGTAGACTCGCTTCCCAACCCTTAGGTTTAGGTCTTCTAGGGCGTTTCTCGTGAGGTAGACGGTGAAGGGCAGTCCGGCATCGATCTTGAGGGAGACGTATGGGGGCTTCTCCGAGATCTCCTCTATAACCCCTTCGAGGATGTTTCTAGCGCTTATCCTAGCTTTTTCGAGGAGGATGACTATGTTTTCAGGCCTTATGGCGACCATGACCTTGCCAGATCTTTTAGTCGCGGCATAGACCCTCATCCCTCCAAGATCTATCTCGGCCAGCTCACCTCTTCTCGCCACAACCTCTCCCTTAAACAGGTTCTTAGCGCCCGTGAAGGATGCTATCAGCTCATTCCTCGGATTCATGATTATCTCCATAGGCTCGCCTACTTGGAGGATCTCTCCATTAAACATGGCCGCCATCCTATCCCCTAGATCTACGGCCTCGATGAAGTCGTGGGTGACGTGGATGGCCGTGAACCCCAACATCCTCCTAACCTCTTTAAGATAATCTCTAACCTCTTCCCTGGTCTCTGGGTCGAGAGCGCTTAGAGGCTCATCTAGTAAGAGGATCTTTGGCTCGATTATGAGGGCTCGGGCGAGGGCGACCCTCTGCTGCTCCCCACCGCTTAGGGTTGAGACCCTCCTCTCTAACAAATGCTCTATTCTAAGCTTATCTGATAGTTCTCGAACCCTCTTCTCAACCTCATCCCTAGGATGGCCTCTAATCCTAAGCCCGTATCCAATGTTATCCTTGACCGACATATGTGGGAAGAGGGCGTAGTTCTGTGGAACATATCCTATAGACCTCCTCTCTGGTGGGAGATATGTGACATCAACATCATCTAAGATGATCTTTCCAGAGTCTGGGTAGTGGATTCCTGCGATTAGTTGGAGGAGGAGGGTCTTCCCAGCGCCAGTCGGCCCCATCACGACGAAATACTCTTCCCTCCGCACCTCCAGGCTAACATCCCTTATCCGAAAACTTTTCCAGCTCTTCGAGACGGACTTTAGGGAGAGCAGAGATCTCGATGTCATCTCATCGATCATCTCCTTGAGATGTAGTTTAGGATTAAGACCACGACTATGCCGATTAGGAGTAGGAGGGCTGTTATTGGGATGGCGGCGGATAGTCCGAATGCCTCGAACCTCTCGATCACTAGGAGAGCTATGGACTTGGGGTATGGGGCGACTATCAATAAAGCTCCGACCTCGCTGACAGCCCTCGCCCAAGTAACTATGGCCCCGGAGATTATCGATCTGGATGCGAGTGGGATTGTTATCGTGAAGAACGTCTTGAAGTGTCCGGCTCCAAGGGTTCTAGCAACGTGCTCAAATGTCTCATCGATCATCGAGAAACCGGATCTGGCCGAGCTTATGAAGATTGGAGCGCTCACGAAGAGCATCGCCAAGACTATCCCCCAAAAGCTATCCTCAACCACGATCCCGATCCTGCTTAGAATCTCTCCAATCGAGCTCCTAGAGTGATAGGCTAGGAGGACGAGTATCCCGGCGACGCTATGAGGAATGGCTAATGGGACGTTCAATAGGGATTCTAGGAGGTTCTTCAAGGCGAAATCCCTTCTAGCTAGAATGTATGCTAGGGGTGTTCCGAATAGTAGGGCTGAGACGGTCGCCGCGGCCGCCGCCGTGAACGTCGTTGAGAGGGCGTTTAAGACCTCCAAGTCCATTAGAGCCTCCCCCACCTGAATCGGATTCGTCATGAGGAAGGCCGCTATCATCGGGATGAGGAGAATGAGCACGATAATCGATCCAAGTATCGAGAATGTTAAGAATAGGCTTTCAACCCTCCTCATATCATCACCCCAGCTCAATCCTCCTTGGGACGCTCCCATATATTATGAACTTGTCTAGGAATGGTTGACCGTTTTTCTCGAAGATCTCTCTCCCGACATCGCTCAATAATAGATTTATGAACTTGATCGCCAAATCTCTATCCTCGGCCCATTTCGGATCCTTAAACACAAATATAT
>JAGGTD010000061.1 GCA_021163925.1 Nitrososphaerota archaeon | reverse complement strand
GATGTTTACTGTGTCCTCCTTTAAGACTCCGAGGTTGCTCACGCTCTTGACCGGCTTCGGCGTCCCGAATAGGATGTCCTGTAGCTCGGTTGCGACCAATGATCCGCCAAACCCGTCTCCGAGGGCTGCCCTAATCCCTTGCAATAGTAGGTTTAGTGGATCGGCGTCCACTCCTATATGAGTTCGATGCATTATCTCGACTATCTCCCTATCGATACTTCTTGGCATAACTCCAAGCCTAGTCCAAACCCTCTTCCTAACCTCTGGAGCATAGGCTTCAGTAGTCTTTAGCGGCTCCTCATCCTGCTTACCAAAATCGTTTAAGATTATGTCCGCGAGGTCTCTGGCGATCTCCTCCGGCTTCCTACCCTCAACTTTAATTCCATATCTCGATGCAACCGCCTTAAGCTTCTCGACATCCGTGATCTTGTAGCCCGGCGCCTTACCCTCCGCCATCATCTTGAAGACTAGGGTCACCTCTCTTCCATGGTCGCTGTGGGCAGCCGCACCGCCGGCTATCATCCTTATCAGATTTCTCGCGACTATCGTGTCCGCCGTCGCTCCGCATACCCCTCTATCTGGGCCATAGCCGAATGGGTCTATCCTGCATGGACCCATGTTGCAGTTTCTGCAGCAGATCCCGAGCAATCCGAATCCGCATTGAGGTTGTTGGGCTAAGAATCTATGCCATACAAGTTTTACCCCATCTCTTTCAGCCTTCTTGACGAGCTCTGGAACCGCTGGATTTATCGAGACCTCCTCGGCTGGAACCCTCCTCATCAAGTATTCAACCCTCGTGCTCTTCCCATCACCCTTCTTCTCAACCATACACTCTCACCCCTTAATACCACCTCACACTCTCATACATCTTCAATAACTTGGTGAGCGGAGACTCCACCTTGGCAGGGGGAAGGGCTTTCTCCACCCCCGGAATCAGCTTCACGGCCTCGTATAGGAATGGGCTCATCCCCTCCCTCCTAACCTTCTCCAAAACCTCATCAAGGGTTCCGAAGATTAGGGCCCCGGTTGGACACGCCTCGACGCACGCGGGCACCTTCCCCTCCCTGACCCTATCGACGCATCCATCGCATTTCAAGACCACCTTTCGCTCATAGTCGAAAGCTGGATGCCCGAATGGACATGCGACGACGCACATCCTACAACCTATACACTTGAGTTCATCCACTAGGACGAATCCCTCATCAGACTTGTAGAGCGCCTTGGTTGGGCACACAGCTATGCATGGAGCATTCTCACAATGCCTACATTGCATCGGAACCCTGATCTCATCGACAGGGATCACAGAGGCTCTAGGTCTAGGCTTCGGAACCTCTTGAACGGCTCCATAGATATTCTTGCTCACCGAGTGTTGGACGGCGCACTCGATCTCACAGGATCTACATCCTATACACTTCGTTGGATCAACGTATAGAAAGTATTTTGGAGCCTCCGCCACAAATAACCACCTAGGTAGAGGATGCTGAGCTGGCTTAAAGGTTTTGGAATAATTTTATTCCAAATTTCCAATATTTATGGAAATAGTTGTATCCAGATTAGAGCGTCAAGCCCTTATATCTTCTCCTCAGCCTCCTATACTCATCGACGATCTTCCACCCCATCTTAGTTAGGCAGATCTTACCGGTGTGCGGATCCCTTTCTATGAGTTTTGCGGAAAGCCTCTCCTGAAGATTCATGATCCTCTTCCTTATGGAGGTGTGGGAGACTTTGAGGCCCTCGGCAATATGTCTAAGGCTCTGAGACTTCGCCACCATATCCAAGATTCTCAACTCCATCTCATCGATCTCAACCCCCGTCGGGGATATCAGTGAGAGCTTCATCTTCGGCGTAAATGACAATTCCCTCGGATTATTTGGACACTCTAAATCATTTAGATCTAGGACCTTGAACTCCTCAACTCGATGGTAGTCTCTGCTTAGAGGACATCTACCAACCATTCTGAGATTGTTTAGGTAAATAGTGTTACATGATTCTCGATAGGATGAGATGATTATCTGGAATGGGAAGTCCTTATAGAACGCCGTCCTCTCCGATAGGCATCCCACAAAGAACCCATGCTCCTCGCCGATATAGACATCCTTCATCTTTGAGATCAGGCTTGGGAGACTTAAACCTTCAGATACTCCTTGAATGAATCCTAGACGGAGCCCCCTAACCCTGCAAAACTCCAATACCTCGCGTATCTCAAGCTCATTCACCTTAGGGATTATGGGGAATATCAGCTCAATCCTGTCAAATCCATGAGACTCTAACGCTAGGATGCTATGCCTCTTACTATAGAGCTTAGGAAAGCTATCCACGAGCAGCAACAATCTATCATACTTACTCAATACACCTAACCTTAGGCTCAAGATCTCGTTAACCGGAATTAGAATGTTGATGTTTTTACAGTTGTCCCTGACGATGCGGTAAACTCTATCCAAGCTTGGGTGACTGAAAGGGTTTGGGCAGAGCATGAAGGCATCGTTGAATGAATAGCCCCTACCTCGAAGGATCTCAAAGAAGCGTGAGATCGTCTCAGGGTCAATGTACTTTTGAGGTGATGGGAGATGCCATGGACATATCTTACAATGGCCTGGACACATGCCATGGAGGTGTAGGAGGAGTGTGAGCTCCCTAGACCTCTCCACCATCCATAAAGGATAAGTATTGGGAGGTGATTTAAGGCTTTGGAATGCGCTTTAAGGCGATCCTATGCTACGTTAAGAGACCTAAGTCTATTGAGCGCGTTTCAAGGCATTTCTTGACAAGCTTGATGATGGAGGAGGAGATAGGGGTTGTCGGCGACCTAGAGGTCGAGAAGCTCATCTCAGAACCCATGGAGGATATAGGTGAGGGATACATCGTCAGAAATCCGAATGATATCAAGAATATACTGAGATATCTGGGGTTCGACGAGTCATCGATAGAGGATAAGGTCGTAATCGAGCTCCTGCTCAAGAGAGTTAATTGAGGAGAAGCCTTAATAAGCCATCCTCATAGGAAAGCCTTGATATGGGGATGGAGGGAGGAGAGTTTAGAAAGGTTAGGCTTCTCCTAACCCACTACATAGAGCATGTAGATGAGCATATCAGGGAGCTGAGAGAGCTTGAGAAGAGGATAGGGCTCAAAGAAGTCAATGCTCTGATCGAGAGCTCGATAAGCGACTTTAGCCATGGGAGGGATAAGCTAAAAAGGGCGCTAAGCATCCTGAGTGAGGAATAGGTTGAGTTTGATCGTTTGGACGAGTATTTTCAGAATCTACGGCGTGGAAGATTTGGCAAAGATCCTTTTCACAGATTAAGTATATTTTCTGGGATAAATCTTCTTTGGCCGTGCTCATTCTATGAGAGAATTATGGTCTTAGCTAACTCGTTTTCATCATTTTACAGGGTCTTCGGCGAGGCCATTCTTGGAAAGTTTTATCAAGCAGACGTGAAGGACTAAAGAGTATAGGGTGGAAGATCATGAAGCTCATCTCGGTTAAGATGCCTGAGGCCATGATCGAGGGGATGGATGAATTGGTTAGGAGGGGGGTTTATCCGAGTAGGAGCGCCGTTATGAGAACCGCCGTCAGAGACCTGCTCAAGAAGGAACTTTGGAAATAACGGGCTAAATCTTTCTTACAGGATTCTTTGCGCCGCAGACCTCGCAGACCAAGAATCTAAGCCTCTTCTCGGCGACTATCTTCGTGTCGAATCCTCCGCAGAGCGGGCACTTCACGAACTCCTTGACATAGAGCTTTAGAAGCCTTCGAAGCTCATCGTTTGAGAGCTTTCCCTGGATCATGAGCCTCTCATTATCCAATACTCCAGGCTTTCCAGACTCCTTGAAGATGAATCTAGCTAAGTGTCTTGGATCTCTATTGAGCTTCTCGGCTAAGTCCTTGAAGTTCGTTATTATCGTCCTCCTAGCCTCATGGATCAGTATCGGGTTTAGGATTATCGCCCTATCCCCACGCTTTCCAATCGTTTCGGGGAGCTCAGACATAACCCTATCTAGGAGCTTCTCGTAGCCCTCCCTCCTCCTGATCAACTCCTCCCAGCTCAAGCCTCCACTCGAACCCTAATTAATCTATAAGTTAAAGGTTACGGAGATTTGGAGGCGTGAGGGAGTATTGGATTAAGGATCGATCTCTAGCTGAGAGGGGGAGGAAGAGGATTGCTTGGTCTGAGACTCAGATGCCTGTCCTGGTGGAGATTAGGAGGAGATTCTCCAAAGAGAAGCCTCTAAGAAACATTAGGGTTGGGGCATGTCTCCACATAACCACTGACACGGGCGTCTTGATGAAGACTTTAGCGGCTGGTGGAGCTGAACTATATCTCTGCGCATCCAATCCTCTCAGCACACAGGATGATGTCGCGGCGGCCTTAGTCGAGGAGGGGGTTCACGTCTATGCTTTTAGGGGTCAGAGCGAGGAAGAATACTATAGATGTTTGGGATATGTCATCGCCTCGAAGCCCATGATAACGATGGATGATGGGGCGGATCTGATATCGACCATCCATAAGCTCAGATATGGTATCCGAACGAGGGAGCTCGATTACTTCAAGGATATCGTTAATGGAATGGACTTTGAGGAGCTTGTTAATGGGATTGTGGGCGGGTCTGAGGAGACCACGACCGGGGTCATAAGGCTTAAGGCGCTGGCCAGGGAGAAGAAGCTCCTCTACCCGGTTATCGCGGTCAATGACGCTGAGTCGAAGAGGCTCTTCGATAATCCAATTGGAACGGGTCAATCAGCCTTGGATGGGATTGTCAGGGCCACGAACACCCTCTTGGCTGGAAGAGATGCCGTGGTGGTCGGATTTGGAAATGTTGGATCTGGGATAGCTTATAGGCTTAGGGGGATGGGCGCGAGGGTCACGGTGGTTGAGGTGGATCCGATCAAGGCGCTTAAAGCCGTCATGGATGGATTTAACGTAGAGCCCATGAGCAAGGCGGCGAGACATGGAGATCTATTCATAACGGCCACAGGGAACATAAACGTGATTAGGAGAGAGCACTTCGAGGCGATGAGAGATGGCGCGATCCTAGCGAACGCAGGCCACTTCAACGTCGAGATAAGTGTAAGAGATCTAGAGGAGATCTCGATCAGAAAGGAGCGCATATCTGATTGTATCATGAGATATGTCTTGAGAGATGGGAGAAAACTTTACCTCTTAGCTGAGGGGAGGCTCGTGAACCTGGCGTGCGCTGAGGGTCATCCAAGCGAAGTCATGGACATGTCTTTCAGCCTACAAGCCCTATCAGCGAGATACTTAGTCGAGAATCGTGGAAAGCTTCCGAGAGATGTCTTGAGGGTTCCAGAGGAGATTGATAGGGAGGTCGCGAGCCTAAAGCTTGAGGCCATGGGGATAGAGGTTGAGAGACTGACCGATGAGCAGAAGAGGTATCTCAGCTCTTGGACTCTTGGGACTTAGCTTGCTTCTCCCTCAACCTCGCGGCGAGGGCGTTGACAACCCTCCTAAGCTCATCCGCTCTTTGAGCATACTGGACTATCCTATTCTCATATAGTTCTATCGCCCTCGATAGGCTCTCCTTCCTCTTCTCCATTATCTTCCTCCCATCCTCCAGCGACTTCCTCAAGACTATTCCAGAGCCTATGCTGACCTCAACTATGTCAAGCCTCTTCACCTCTGCGTGGATGAAGTTTCCCCCACCTATCGGGACTAAGACCTCGGTCAACCCTCCACGCTTCTTCAATTCATCAAGTAGGCTTATCGCTCCATCATACTCATTCATCAAAACTCTTAGCGCCGTAACCCTAGACTGTAGATCTGAGATCGCCCTCTCAAGAGCCTGAAGCTCCGCAACGGCTCTACTCAAATGCTCTTCTAGAGAGGCCATCATCAACCCCCCGTCAACGTTCTAAAGGATTGGGATCAATTGATATATCTTTATTTCATGGACTTGTTTGGAATCGGCGGTGGATGGGCTTGAGGATCCGGGAGGCTCAGCAAAGGATCTTGAGATTTGAGGAGGAGAGGTGCTGGAATAGGTTTAGGGAGTCGCAGATCTTCACCCACCTAATCGAGGAGCTCTCCGAGATAGGGAGACACATCCTAGTTAGAGAGGGGTATAAGGTCTCAGGACTGGGCCACGAGCTTCCAGTTGGAGAGGTTTCGAGGGAGTTCGCCCAAGCATTCACCCTATTCCTCCAATTGACAAATAGGTTTAACGTAGATTTGGAGGAGGCTTTCAAAAAAGAGCTTGAGATAATGGAGAAGAGATTTCCACCCGAGAAGTGGAGGAGACACTTCGAGGAGTCAGAGTAGGGTTTCAGCGGCCGCCAAAGCTCCATGTCTAGCGCTCAACGGGTCATCTGCCCCGACGATTATTATCACGTCTCCATTCTCAGGCTTGATGGCCTCAATTATGTTGGAGGCGAAGCTTGGATGCTCTTCCATCAGATCCGTCACGCCCGGCATCATCAGCCTATCATCTTGATAGGTTAGGATTATGGCCGCCCTCGCCCCAGCCCTTATCGCCTCATCTCTCTGCTCTAATCCCCTCCTCACAAGCTTCGCCCTATTCTTCACCACTATAGCGTAGTTCGATGGATAGTTCCATGGGAGCTCCAGCTTAAGCTCTCCAAGATCCTTAATCGTCTTCTCAAGCTCCTTATAGATCCTCTTACCCTTCTGAGTCAATCTACATCCCTCCCTCCCAACAACCTCTATCAATCCATCATCCTTTAATCTCATGAGCATCGTTCTCACCGCCCCCTCGCCCAAGCCCATGAGCTTGCTCAAACGCTTCCTCCCAATGGTCTCCGATCTCCCAATAATCATGATCAAGTCCATGAGCTGAGTCCTCGTGAATGATGGAAGTGGGCCTGGCTGCCTCCTCGTCAACCTCTCTAAAGCCCTCTTAACCGACGCCATCAAGATATTCATGGCTTAGCATGAAGATTAAGTTTTCAGGAACCCTTACTCAAGATCAAGTCCATTATCAACTTCCTCGTAAACGGCTTTAAGCTATCTAGGTCTTGGCCCACGCCGACGAATAGGATTGGCTTGTTTATCGAGTAGCTTATCGAGATCGCCGAGCCCCCTCTAGCATCTGCGTCGAGCTTGGCCAAGATCGCATAGTCTATCCCAACATGCTCATCGAACCTCCTAGCCTGCTCGACTGCGACGTTTCCCGCTAGGGCGTCTCCAACGTAGATGACGAGATCGGGGTTCACGACCCGCTTGATCTTATTCATCTCTTGGAGGAGGTTTAGATCGATCTCGGTTCTCCCAGCCGTATCTATCAAGACGACTGGAATCTTATTCGCCCTAGCGCTCATCACGGCATCCATCGCGACGGCCGCCGAGTCAGCCCCATATCTCTGGCTCACAACCCTTATCCCGATCGGCTCGGCGAGCCTCTTAAGCTGCTCTATCGCTCCAGCCCTAAATGTGTCTGAGGCTGCGATCAGTGGCTCGAACCCCCTCGATTTGAGGTATTTCGCGAACTTCACTATGGTTGTGGTCTTACCGCTGCCATTTGGGCCGACGAATAATATTATGAAGGGTTCTCCACTCCTCCTCTTCTCCTCAATCCTCTTCAAAACGTCGTCCACATCAGCCTCATGGATGACCGAGGCCAAGATCTCCTCCAGAACCTTCTCCACCTCCTTCTCAGCCCCGCCGAACCTCTTGAACCTCATGGATCTTAACCTCTTTGATAGCTCCTCTCCCAGCTTTTCAGCGACCTCTAAGGCCACGTCGTTCGAGACCAGCTGGAGCTTAAACTCATTCACATATCTCTCTACGTCCTTCTCGGATAGGCTTTTTGTCTTGATGTTCTCGACGAGTCTTGAAAAAGCTCCTCTAACCCCCTCAAGCATTTACTTGACCTCCAAAGATCATCTCCTCTCCAACTTCTTGGCCTCCGCCTCCATAAGCTCGACCATAATCCTACCAGCCAAGAATAAATCTCTAACCGAGAGATAGTATCTAGCGGAGTGGTTGAATGAGAGGTTCGCGGTTGGAGGTATGTAGTCCTCTTTCTTCGCCTTCCAAAGCTGGGTTAAGATCCTAACCCTTGGGAGGAAGTTGAATGAATAGCTCAGTCCCCCCAACCTCTCCCTCTTGCCCCCAAGCCTCTTACACACAGCCTTATACCTCTCGGGATCG
Source organism: Nitrososphaerota archaeon (assembly GCA_021163925.1). Lineage (GTDB taxonomy): Archaea > Thermoproteota > Nitrososphaeria_A > Caldarchaeales > Wolframiiraptoraceae > AUK039. The sequence goes on along the minus strand of JAGGTD010000061.1, from coordinate 2,823 downwards.
TATCCAAATGACCTCGCGAAAGGCCTTATAACATATCTATCGAATAGGCTTCGATATTGCTTCGACCCCGGGAATCGATCATAGGGTATCCAGTCCTCCTTCCTTCCGCCGCCCGATGAGTAGCATAGGTATCTGGCTATTAAGAGGGCTATCTCCCCCCTAACCTCCCTTCCAGCTATGAGGTCCACGATCTCCTGCCTATCAAGCTCAACTGAATAGGTCTTCGTTAAGAGGTTCACGATGAATCTTCCACGCCCCTTCTTAGATCTTGGAGGCAGGTAGATGACCCCGCACTTCTTAGCGACCTCCTCTCCATCCCTCTTTAAAAGCTCCTTAAAGACTCTAGCATATTCGCCCTCAAGCGATGGTTCAAAAATCTTCCACTGCGACAAGGGCCTACACCATGATGAACCGTCCTAATCTTATTTGAAGCCTACCCGGAAAATTAACCTTTCCCCAGCTAGATGACGTTAAAATAGCCGGAGAGAGGCTTAAACCCGAGAATGAGGTTTCCAGGTCTTAGGCAGACGAGGTTCAACCTGATCACGGTCGGCTACGAGATACTCGATGGAAAGATCCTAGACACGAACTCCAAGTGGCTCGCTGAGAGGATAACCTCGATGGGCGGGAGGGTCGATAGGATGATAACGGTTGGAGACGATGTAGATGAGATCGCCTGGGCGATTAGAGAGTCTATCAAGAGCGGTGTAGACTGGATAATAACTAGTGGGGGGCTTGGGCCCACCTACGATGACCTAACTCTCAGAGGCGTCGCGAAAGCCCTTAAGAGAAAACTCGTCTTGAATAGGAGAGCGCTTGAGATGCTTAAGATAAGATATAAGGAATTATATGAGAGGGGGATTATACCCTCTCCGGAGCTAACCCCTCAGAGAAGGAAGATGGCCATGCTTCCACGAGGTGGGAAACCCTTAAGGAATGAGGTTGGATCTGCTCCAGGAGTCCTCTTAAGATCTGGAAGGGCTAGAATAGTGTGCTTGCCCGGAGTCCCCTCAGAGCTTAAGAATATCTTCGAGAACGAGGTCGAGCCCTTGATCAGGAAAAGCTTGAAGAAGGTCTTTAGGGTTGAGAGGTGGTTCGAGGCCAGAGGAGTAGCCGAATCCACCCTAGCCCCAAGGCTTGAGATCCTTAGATCGAGGAATCCAGATGTGTATATAAAGTCTCATCCAAGGATGGAGGAGGGGAGATCCATGATCAGGCTACAACTAATCTCGGCTGCCAACAGGCTTAAGGCCGCTGAGAGGAGGGTTGAAAAAGTGGCGGAATCCTTGAAGAAGATCGTTATGGAGCTTGGGGGAGAATTCAGCCCGATTAGAGGCGATGAGCCGTGAAGCATTACCTGCTTGATGGCGAGTGGGTGTATAGGGAGGAGAATTATCGCAGGGCATTCGAACTCGTGGATGGATATATCGACGCATTCATGGATGGATTGAGATCCGGGAGATCCGTGAAGGCTGAGGAGATCGATGTTAAGAGGGTTCTCCTCTTAGGCATGGGAGGATCTGGGATAGTCTGCGACATAGCTGCGGAGATACTCTCATCCAGGGGAATAGCCGCTCAAGTCTCAAAGGAGTATACGGCTCCGCTTGGCGAATGGGACTTAATCATAGCGATAAGCTATTCGGGAAACACCTCCGAGACCTTGAACTCATTACTAAGATTCCTTGATCAAGATAGTAGGCTCGTCGCCGTGACCTCGGATGGCAGGTTGGCTAGGTTAGGCGAGAAGTTCGGATTCAAGGTCGTAAGGGTTAGGGGCGGAATTCCTCCACGATATGCTTTCCCAGACATGCTTGGAGCAATCCTAGGATATTTGGAGAACCTAGACCTCGAGCTCGCTAGGATAAACCTGGATGAGATTAGAGAATTTCAAGAGGGGTTGAAGAGGGATAAGGGAGTCGATGAGAATCCGGCGAAGGAGGCGGCGATAAGGATCTCCAAGTCGCATCCGATAATCTACGTGTATAGGGAGGTTAGATTGCCGGGGTATAGGTTGAAGTGCGAGCTTAATGAGAATGCGAAGCTCCTCTGCCACTATGCAGAGATCCCCGAGGCCTTGCATAACGATATAGAGGCGATCCCCAGAGATGGGCTGATAATAGTTCCGAGAAGCTTCAGGGAGCCTTATGAGATCTCGAAGACGATTGAGGCTTTGAGTAGACTGCTTGGAGAGAGTAGAGTGTTGGAGTTGAGGGCAAGATCTAAGAGTTATTTCGAGGAGATAATCGAGCTCTTCATGCTCTCAGACTACATCTCCCTCTACACGTCAGTCTTGAGGGGCGTTAATCCGCTGATCCTCCATAGAATCGAGAGGCTTAAGGATATTAACGCCGCCTACCATGAGATTAAGAGAAGGCTGGATGAGAAGCTTGGGTAGGAGAGGATCATCTAACCGGAGGCTGAAGCCCATCAATAGGATTCTATTCGCAATCCTCGCGACCATAATCCTCTTCATAATACTTGGAGTAGGCTCATCCATTCCCTTAAGCGGAGAGGAGGCGAGGCAATTTATGAAGCAGTTTGAGGATTTGACGGAAAATCTCTCAACTTTCAGAATCTTCGTGAACAATCTCAAGATCGCGCTACTCTCCTTCATACCTTTCATAGGGGTGGGTATAACGGGCTATGTGATATTTCAGACTGGGAAGTTCTTGGGATATATCTCAACTAAATCCGGAATACATCCCGCATTATTCATCCTATTCTCAATAATGACGATTTATGGATTGATGGAGTTCTTGGGATACGGCGTCGCGGCCTCAGAGGGGATAATCTTCTCATACTCGCTAATCAGGAGAAGGTTTA
>JAGGTD010000027.1 GCA_021163925.1 Nitrososphaerota archaeon | reverse complement strand
GATGAGGCCGCTGCCCCAGACTGATGTATGATGCAGGAAGAGCCGAGCCGACCCCAACTCAAATATAGTAAGACCATTAAGGTTGTCATGGAGAACATTGTTTTGGGAATATTTGATACGTGAATGTCTTTTCGTTATGTGAAAAGGTGTTGGCCGTCGTCTCACGATAACAGCTTTTACGGCGATCTTAATCTCTCTGAGAATTCTCGAGATATTCTTGAGGGATATTATCGTGAAGGTTATTGCCGTGATCTCAGCTTAAGGTATGTTGAGATGTAGGCTGTTAGGTAGAGGATTCCGCCGAGGTATCCTACTATCAGTAGGGTTAGGTATGGTTGGCTCAGATAGTTTACCTCGATTAATGGCCTATACATTCGTGCTCCATCGACGAGGCTTGTCGGGACGATCTTGACAGACCATATTGGTAGGAATGTTAAGAGAAAGTTTCCGGCCACCGTTAGGGTCGAGGCCGGGATCAAGATCCTCCTCTCAAGGGGTTCGGCGACTCCATAGATTAGGAATAGGGGTGTTAGGTATTGGAGGATTGCGGCGGAGGATTTTATGATAAGGCCGAGCCTAACAGCTTCAACCGATCCCGTTAAGAGCCCCATGAAGGATGTTGGGAGGAATGCTCCAAAATTTAGGATCAGCCAAGCTATCAAGAATCCGAGAGCGAGCGAGGCCAAGGGTCTATGGAGCCCACCCATCCTCCTAGACTCGGCGAAGACTAGGATCACAGCTATGAACTCTAAGGCCATGGCTATGGGATCTAGGAACGTGATTAGGAGGGTTGGGGCGGAGAAAGCGGTGATCAGCTCGCTCTTGAGCTGAGCCCCTGTAGAAATTAGAGAGCCTATGCCTATCACCAAGCTCAAAATCATGCAGATGATCATCAATAGGATGGCTAAGCGGGTTCTCGAAAAGTTCATAGCAGGTCACCTTGAGAGATGCAGAGTTCTCTAAAGCTTTGCAAGGCTAATTTGTAGGCTATGATTGTGATGATAGATCCGATGATCATAGTCATGGCCGTGGCGGAATAAATCGGTAGAAACTCTGGATGGAGGAGCTTGTAGATTATGAGGGGACTCCAGGTGAGGGCGACGGCCACGCCCGAAGTAATCATGGATAGGAGCAGGCCCATGCGAGTTATCGACCTAGCCCTTGGAGCTGTCGTGAAGTCTGGATACCTCGATCCGAAGATCAAGCCTATCGCCGTCGTCTCAATCATCCCGATATAGCCCGCGGCTAGGAGAGCGATCATGGCCTCTGGCCTCATCCTTAAGATCAAGCTTATCGTTAATAGGATGATCGTGGTTGGAGGGGTTGAGAGGATTATAGAGGCTATAAGCTTCCCCTTCAAGATCTCTCCTGGATCTATCGGGGCGATTAGGAGGTTTGCGAACCCATCCCTCTCCCTACCTATCGAGGTAGATGAAGCCAGAAGCGAGAATAAGATACATCCCATAAGAGCTTGAACCAACAAGTTTAATGGATCCACCGTCCGCTGCCAGCCATAGATGAACGGCATGACTATGAAGATTATGGGTAGGGCTAGGAGTCCAGCTGTATCTCTTCTCCTAAAGAACATCTTAAGCTCCTTCCTAGCGACGGCAGCCTCACCGGGTGATAGGCCGAGCCTCCCAAGAAATCCCTTTCTCGGAACATATTTACTTGGACCAAGCCTTATCGTCGGCTCGACTGGAGCCCAATACCTCTCCCTGAGATAGGCTCCAGCCTCGAAGATGGCTCCTAGGAGGATTATGGTCATGGTCGTGAAGCCTGTGGCTGGGAGCGGATTCGACTGGGCGAGATAAGTGATCGCTAGGGATGGCCAGAAGATTGGGATCATCCAACCAGCCTGCATGATCTCGGAGATCGCGCCAAGATAACTTATCAGGATTCTCGAGTTCCCTATACAGGCGAAGGCCACTATGATCAGGATCGTGGCCGTGAGCCTCAGGGGGAGGGTTAGCCTACCGCTCCTCCGAGACATAGATGCCGCCGCCCTCTCGATCAACGTCTTCAAGATCTCGACCAAGACCCCTCCCATCAAGGCGCCTAGGATCGAGATTGCCGCCGCGAAGGCGCAGAGGGATGTTAGGCCGAGGGTCAGCGATATGGTTAGCAGGCCTCCTAAGAGTGGGAGTAGGGTTGGGAGGGTGAAGAAGATCGTTGAGAGGCTTGAGGCCATGACATATTCGGCTGGGGTTATTGGTAGCCAGTTCGCGGCGTGGATGAAGGATTGACTATATCCAGAGTATAGCTCGAACATCAGGCCATAGTATAGGACTATCACGAGCATGAGTAGAGGTAGCAGGGATATGAGCTGAACGACTATCTGGATTATGATAGGATTTCTGGAGAGATTCAGCCCGATAAGATATGAGAGCATGGCCGCGGCTAGAGTGAGGGCGATCGACATGTATATCAGATTCTTCAAACTCTTGGGCTTCCTAGACCTAGCCCTGGCCGATGAGAGGCATAGAATTGATGCGAATTTAAACACGAGTCTAAGATTCATCTCTAATCCACCAAGGCCTCCACGATCTCCCTTACATCCTCCGCTCCAGTAAGCTTCAAGAAGACTTCCTCGAGAGTAGATCCGCTCTCCCCAGCCATCCGCTTAAGCTCATCGGGTTTTCCCTCGGCTAGCTTCCTACCCTCATACATTATCGCCAGCTCGTCGCAGACCGCGTCGGCTATCTCTAAGATGTGGGTGCTGAAGATCGTCGTCACGCCCTCCTCGGCTAGCTCATGTATCAGATCCTTTACTATCCTCGCAGACCTCGGATCCAACCCGCTTAACGGCTCATCCAATATGAGGATCTTCGGCTTATGGATGAGGGCTGCTATCAGGGCTATCTTCTGCTTCATCCCCTTCGAGTATCCGCTTATCAGCTCATTCTCCCTACCCTTCAGCTCGAATGCCTCCAAGAACTCCTCAATCCTCCTCTTCCTCTCCTCCGGGCTCATCCCATAAGCCTCTCCAATGAAGTCTAGGTATTCGATCCCGGTTAGATAGTCGTAGAGTCTCGGGGTCTCCGGGACATACCCGATGATCTTCCTAACCTCAACTGGATCCTTGGAGACATCTATTCCATCGACTAGGATCTTACCGGAGTCAGGCTTCACCAACCCCAAGATCATCTTCATCGTCGTGGACTTCCCGGAGCCGTTTGGGCCGAGTAATCCATAGACCCTCCCATACTCGATCCTCAAGCTTAGATCTCTCACCGCCCAAACATCTCCAAACCTCTTTGAGACGGATTCCAAGATTATCGCATAGTCCATCTAGCTCACCTCCCACCTCAAGTCAAACCCGCCTCCCGCACCCCTACCCCGAACCACGATCAAGTAGACACCTCCTCCGTTCAACGCGATCCTAACAGATCCTGAGAAGTTTTCATCAAACCTCTGACTCCATAGGGTTTGGCCCGGAACCTTGACCACGCTTATGGTCAGGCTTCCCCGATCGACCACAACATCATAGTAAAGAATTAGGAATCTACCATAATTCACGATTATCTGCCTCGAAAAAGATCCGGTGAATAGGAGATAGTTGTAGTGGGCTTCATTGATCTCATCCGATCCACTCCAGCCGAGCTTAATCTCCCAAAAACCTCCCAGAACCCCAACGCATATGCAGGTTGCGGCGAGGATTATGAAGACCAAGGGTAGAATCCTTTCCTGTCCAACTCCTTGAAGGAGATTAGAGCCCCTTAAGGTCTTCAAACCCCTTACGGTCAGCCTATTCATCTGATCCACTTCCACCCTACCTCGCCGTCCCATTGGTGAGATGGCGACAATATAAATGTTTCATATATGCAACGATTGAACAAAAATTTTAACGAACGTTACGTTTATATTGCCGTAGACCGTCTAATCCTCGAGTTTGGGCGCGCTGAATAAGCTCTTTGGGCCGTCGATAAGGCTTCTCGTGCTAGAGCTCTTTATCGAGAACCCCGATAGACTGATGAATCTAAGAGAGGTCGCGAGGCTTCTTGAAAAGAATCCTGGCAGCGTGGCCAGGGTGTTGCCGAGGCTTGTAGAGGACGGGCTGGTCGAGCAGATAAGGGTTGGGAAGAACATCTACGCCTATAGGCTAAACCGAGAAAATGAGGTCGTTAAACTGCTCCTCGAATTCCACTCAAGGTTAAAGCAACTAGAGATTAAAGGCTGAAGAGAGTTTTAGCGTGGGTGGTCGAGGATGAATGAGAGCTATGAGCTTGAAAGAGTGAGAGATAGTGCCGCGATAAGGCAGCTCGGCGTCAGGATGATCATCATGCATGGAGGAACCTTCGTAGACCTTCAGAAGAGTGTAGAGGCTGTGCTTGGAGAGAAGGCAAACGCGCTCCTCTATGAGGCTGGGATAAGGGCTGGGGCAAGCTCAACCCAAGTCCTACTCAAGAAATGGGGAAGGGAGGACTTCATGAAGAAGTGGGCCGAGTTTTATGGTTCAAGAGGTTGTGGATGGTTTAAGCTTGAGGAGGCCGAGATAAATCCTAAGAGAGGCGGGTCATCAAGCTGAGCAGCTCATTCATAGCGGAGGGATATGGGAGATCCGAGAAACCCGTCTGCCACTTTTTCTGCGGATTCCTCGTCGGAGTCTTTCAAGAACTCCTAGGAGTAAAGCTAGCATGCGAGGAGATAAGATGCACCGCAACCGGAGAACCTTACTGCGAGTTCAAGCTTGAAAGATATGAGGGAGAACGGTAATGCTCCTCACGATGAGGCTTAAACATCCCAAAGATTCTATTCACAAGGTTATCGGCCTCGCATCAAAGCTTTCGTCATGAGAATGACTTCCATCAAATTAAATAGAGATCATATCGTAGATTGGTTGGAGAAGATTATGGGCGAGGTCATCTTCGATGAAAATCTCAAAGAGCGTCTCCGCGTCTTCAAGGATAGATTTCACGCTGGAGAACTTCTCTCTGAAATGCTCAAGAGAGATCTATCATTAGAGGATGCCATCCTCCTAGCGATACCCGCGGGCGGAATACCCGTAGGATATGAGATCTCATGTAGATTAAACATTCCAATGGATGTGGTGATCGTCAGGAAGCTTCAGATACCATGGGATCCTGAAGCCGGCTTCGGGGCGATCTCATCGGATGGCGAAATCGTCTTGAATGAGAGGCTCGTTAAACGATTGGGATTAAGCCAAGAGGTCGTCGAGGAGGTCGCCGAGAAGACCCTAAGAATAGTTAGAGATAAGTCTGAGAAGTTTCGGAGGGTTAAGCCCATGCTGGAGATAAGAGGTAAGACCGCGATCCTCGTAGATGATGGACTGGCCTCAGGATACACGATGCTCGCGGCGATAAGATCGACTAGGAAGAGGAATCCGAGGAGAGTGGTCGTCGCCGTTCCAACAGCCTCGAAAGCGGCAATAGAACTCGTCTCAAGGGAGGCGGATAAGATACTTTGCCTGAATATTAGGAGCGGCCCATTCTTCGCCGTGGCAGATGCATATCGTGAATGGCGCGATCTAACTGATGAGGAGGTCGTCGAGATCTTGGAGAAGATCTCTGAAGGCTCGCGGGAATGATCGTTCCAAGATTTATGATGAACTTGGATCGAGATATGGTGAATAGATGATGAGTTCGTGGATCAAGCTCTTAACGATCTGTCTTATAGGATCAGCCCTCACCATAGGACTCCTATTTCTAAGCCTTGGGAGGAAGCCTCGCATCCATGGTCGTCATGAGGTCTGCGTCTATGCAGGCTCTGGAGCGGTTCTAGCAAGCGATGTCGAACATGCCTTAGAGAGGCTTGGAATCTCTTACCGCGAGGTCGATGAGAACTTCATCAAGAGCGGTGGATTAATGGAGTGCTCAGCCCTCATAATCCCAGGCGGATACACCGCCAGCTATGTCTCGACCCTAGGGGAGGATGGGTTTGAGGAGATCAGGAGATTCGTTAAAGGGGGTGGACTCTATATCGGGATCTGCGCAGGCGCATATATCGCCGCCGAGAGGGTTGAGGTGGAGGGGCGTCCAAAGGGCTTGGGAATAATAGACATAGAGAATGTTAGGAGGAGGGGGATGGGCTTGGTTAAGATAACTATAGCGAACATGAGCCATCCACTCGCTGAAGGCTGTCCAAAAACGATGTCGATATGGTATCAGAATGGGCCATACATGAAGCCGGGTAAGGGAGTTGAGGTCATAGCGAGATATGATGAGGAATACGCGGCCATAGTGTGCTCAACCTATGGCGATGGAGTGGTCGTGGTCTTCAGCCCACATCCAGAGGGAAGTCTTGAGAGAGGAGTAGATCCGATCAAGTTGGGGACGGCTAAGCTCCTCAAAAACGCCCTAACTCTGACACGAAGATAACGAGAACTCACATATGCTCTGTTGTGAGAACCGGAAACTGCCGTGAAAAATCCTATAAAACATAATCTTGACTCCAGCTCATCTAACCCCTGAAGTAGCTTGACACTAGGTGGGGAAAACATATCTTTACGTAACGCCAACATTACATAAGATGGACGAGTTTTGGGAAGGCGTCCTATGGGGTATGGGATTCAAGGAAGAAAAACCGAGGAAGAGGTGCAAATTCTGCCGACGCCTGATACCAGCGGACGCAAAATACTGCCCATATTGTGGCAAGCGACTGAAATAAGTTAGACGACCCGCTTTATCGTCACGACTATAACATCAGGACATGAGTATTATCCATGAAAGATCTCTTAGTGCTTGTTCCTCGATCTCTACCGCTTTAGTGTATAGGCTTTTATCGTCCTCTCTGAGACTCTTAGCGATTAGTTCATGGGATATTTTGAGCTTGATTAGCCCTAGTATGGCTCTCTTATAGTTCTCCACGTATTTCTCTGGTGGCGGGCTATTTAGAAGTAGGTCGACTAATGGTTGGATCGATTTACTTGAGTTTTGATAGGCTTCTGCAAGCTCTCTCGAAGAAATCTTTCCCGCCATCCTCTCATCGAGTAAGGTTGTTAATCTATGGAGATCGGCTCTTAGAGATCTACCAATGAGGTCTATTGCCGTTGTATATCCACTGAGGTCTCCTTTAACCGTTAACGTCGTGGTGTGGTGCTCGGTTTTTGTGAAGGTCTTAGCGATGGTTTCCGTGATTGGAGAGATTAATGCTCCTAAAGCGTATCCAGCTGTTAGTCCAATTGCTAAGAGGATCACACTAACAATAGCCAAGATCCCCTTAGAGACCATGTCAATTAGCAGTCAATAACCCGTTTTCAATTTTTCGAACTCCTTCTAGATGAAATATCACGTTAAGAGGCGGTTAAAGAAAGCTTTATAGATATGCAGTTGATCGCTTCATTTTCGTGAATTATTGCGGGGGGTGGGATTTGAACCCACGAACCCCTATGGGACAGGAGCCTCAGTCCTGCGCCTTTGACCAGGCTTGGCTACCCCCGCCTCCCCCGTTTTATTACTTGTTTGCTAGGCTTTTGATAAGGGTTATCTCGGCTTATGAGGCCTTATTTATACGTCCTTTAAAACTTATGGTTCGGTCGATCTAATCGATTATCGCTACGATTCTCTCGAGGGTGGCGGTGCTGGGCGATGGCTTCCAAACCCTTTATGGGCCATGGATAGGTTAGTCTGCTATACTATAAGATATCGATATCCTTAAACGGGCTCTCAGATCTATTATATCTATGGATGAAGATAGCGATACTGTCTAGGTGGAATACGGCGTGCGGCGTGTCTCTACATGCTGAGCTTATTGGAAGGGAGTTTATTAAGATGGGTCACGAGCTAGTGGTCTTTGCGCCGAATAACATTAGACCTGTTGCTGAGGACGAGGATTACGTCATTAGATGCTACTCGGATGAGGGAGACCATACGGAGACATTCTTCGATGAAAGACCATTCTTGGAAAATGATTATGAGATATTCTTGGCGGAGAGGATCGAGTGGACTCCGATCAAGCATCTCAGGAGGATATTCTCGGAGATTAGGAAGAAGGCCAAGACTATCTACGTGATCCATGAGAGGAAGCCTCCAAGTAGCCCCCTCTTCTATGAGTTTGAGTGGGATGCCGTGATCTGCTTTGATGAGAGGTATAGGAGGCAGTGGTCTAAGATCTTCAGGGACAAGATTCACATAATACCCTACCCAGTTCCCGAGGTGAGGAGAGGCGATAAAAGGGAGGCGAGGAAGACACTAAACCTCCCATTAGATGAGAGAATAGTCTTCAGCTATGGTTGGGCCCCCGAACTCCACGTTCTACCGATCCTACCATATCTAAAGGATGTATCGAGGATCGAGCCATTCACCTACCTGCTCCTAGTTGACCCGAATTCAGGGACGAGGATCCCGGAATATGATTTCATAAGCTTGAGGATCGAGAGACCTCCACTTGAAAGAATATATACCTACCTCCATGCAGCCGATCTATGCTTGATGCATAAGCAGTGGGATGAGGTTAGGGAGGGGGAGGTCGTGATCTCAAGCTCGGTCTTAATGTGTCTTGGATCTCTAACGCCGATAATCACATCGGATACAGGCTTCGTCGAGTTTTTAGAGGATGAGGTGCTGAAGTATAGGAGCTTTATGGAGTTTAAGCAATTGCTCATCAAGACATTAAGGGGGGAGGTCGGGCTCGAAAAGGTCATTAGAGCTGCTGAGAGATATGCTAGGAGGAATTCTCCCCGAAGAATCGCCTCCAAGTTCATAAAGCTGTTTAATGAGATTTGACAACCAGCATCTCAAGCATTCTCTCTGCTAGGATGAGTTGATCCATGAACCCTATCGAAGAGCGTTTTATTAAGATCCTGTGCCCATCCTTGAATTAAAGTTCATAGTCTTTTTAATCTCGATGCCTACGTCTTTTAGGCTGGCTTTAAGTGATCATAAAAACCTTATTTTCCGGTTTTCTAAAGTTTTTATCGGATATGGGGGAGTATCGAGTCGTTAGATTCGAGAGCCCCGAGGCGTTTAAGCAGCTTGAATGGCTTCAGATGGAGATTTGGGGGAGGAGTGAGGCGATTCCGTATCACGTGCTGATAGCCTTTCAGAGGATGGGCGGAGCAGTCTTCACGGCCATAGATGAGAGTGGTAGGCCGATCGGGATGCTCTGCGGCTACATCTCGGTTAGAGATGGCGAGGTCTACTACTATCTACATCTCTGCGGCGTCGTCCCAGATAAGAGGGCCGAGGGGATCGCGACCGCCCTTAAGATGAAGTTAAGGGAGTATCTACTTGAGCGGGGGGTGAGGGTTGCTAGATGGCTTCTAGACCCGCTTCAGATTCCAGAGGCTAGGCTGAGCATTAGAAAGCTTGGAGCGATTGGGAGAAGCTATAACCCCAACTTCTATGGAAACATGAGAGATCCATATAATAGAGGTTTGGAGTCGGATAGGCTTGAGGTTGAGTGGAGGCTCGACTCTAAGCGAGTCCTAGATAGGATAAGCGGAGCTGATCGGGAGCCATGCCCTAAAGAACTCCTAGAGGAGGGCGCTGAAAGCCTCATAACCGTTGTAAGAGAGGGAGGCTTGGCGAAGATCCTAAACTATAGGCTGAGTTTTAGGAGCGAGAAGGTGTTGGTCGAGATTCCTGAAAACATAGATTACGTGAAGCGAGCGAGCATATCCACGGCGGTTGAGTGGAGGGAGATAACTCGGAAGATCTTCGAGAAGGGCTTGGCCCAAGGATACTTCATCACGGATCTTATTAGGGAGAAAGATGAGCATGGGACAAAGTATTATTATCTCCTAGAGAGGAACGCGGATCTCGATTAACCTTAAGATGATTTTTCACATAATTGGGCTGGAGTCCTCGAACAACTCCCCCAAGCTTATCATTCAAGCACGACATTAACTAGGTTATAGATCCTGCTATGAACGCTATCAAGGCTATCAGCATCCAGACGAGGGTGATCTTCTTAACCCTTAATGCATTTGTCCTCGACGAATTCCTAATTATCGATATCGCCGAGTAGATGAACCCCATATCCGCTAAAGAGACTATCACGATATATGGCCATGAAACTAGATTTAGAAAGTAGGGGATTGGGCTGACCGAGACCGCGGCGATGTAGAGTGCTCCGCCAAGAATTCCGGCAAACCTCTCCCCCCTTGTTCTCGCAATCGATCGAATCCCTCTCAAGGCATCTCCCTCGACATCCGATATCCCCTTGATTATCTCCCTCCCCAGAACCGATAAGTAGACGGGTATCGCGAAGAATATCAGCCTCGTCGAGACGTATCCATCTGAGAGGACTGCTCCATAGATGAATGGGGCCACGACCACCCCGCTCACAGCCATGTTTCCGATCAGACCCATCTTCTTCAGGAATAGGTTGTAGGTGAAGGCTAGGAGATATGCTGTCACCGCGACTATCAAGCAGCCCCACGATGTTAGGATCGCCGAGATCATCCCAATAGAGCCTAGGATTGAGGAGAAGAGTGCGGCCTCAAAACATGATACGGCGCCGGATGGGATGGGTCTCCAAGGCGCGTTCACCCTATCTATATCCCTATCGATGTAGTCGTTGAATCCCATGATGCTCCCATTCAATCCATAGGCGGTTATGAAGGATAAGATCGCCTGAATCGGGGTTATCGCTTGCCTATTTGAGAGCGTCACGCCGGCCAATACGGCTATGAACATCAGTATCCCGTTTGGAGGTCTTGTGAGGGCTAGGAGCGCCTTAACCTTCCTAAACATTTCTAAGATCAACTAGTGAAGCCCTATAATAAATCACTTCATTCCTCCTATCGACGACCGCTATCACCAGCTCCTTCCTCATCTTCCTCGATACGGCCATCCACTCCTCAAGCTTCTTGATCGGAACATCTCTCCCCTCGAAGATCGGGACGACTAGATACTTCGCAGGCTCCTTCCCATACTTCCCTCGCTCAAAGACCCTGAATCTAAGCTCTTTCCCAAACCCCTCCCCAACCACATATCTCCTCCTTCTCAGATCTCTGTAGACCACATAATCTCTCCAGATGTTTGGATCTCTTTGCTGAAGCCTTCTCAGAAGTTCTTGAAAGCCTAGCCTACCTCTACCCTCATCGGAGACCTCCATCCTCCCGATCTCCGTCAAGTATAGCGCCTCGATCGG
>JAGGTD010000038.1 GCA_021163925.1 Nitrososphaerota archaeon | reverse complement strand
GTCAGGCCCGGGAGGGAGCAGCGCTAAGGCGTGGCGGGGCCGCTGTGTGGATCCGTGTTGGATCTCCTTCTCCGCCGCCTCGGCCCTCTTCTCCCCTGCCACTCCTCGGGGGCTGCCGCCGCCATTTCCCTAAATTCTCCAGATCTTCTCCTTTCTCCTCACCTGGCCTATTGCTATGATGAAGGCTATTATGGTCGCCGTGATCGTCGAGATTACTAGGAGGTCTCTCGTCAAGGTCTTGCTCAAGGCATCCGTTAAGATCGACTCGATGGCCTCGATCACCCCAAGGATCTCTATTGTGTAGCCGCTGAAGTGGGGGATGTAGAGGAGGATGCTGGCACCCCTCGACGAGATCACGAAGACGTATGCCGGCTCCCGATAAACCTCTGAGGCTAGGTCTAGGATGCTTGAAGCCAGGATCGCCTCCCTCCCGTTGACCAGAACCTTAAACTCCTTGATCCTGTTCAGGTCTAATATATCCGGCTTGAGCTGGATCACGATTATCCTCCCAGATGTTCCATTCGGGGCTTCAACCCTCAGCCTCAACCTATTCTTCTCTACGTTGAGCATCCTCACGCTCAGATTTAGATCGAGCCTCAGCTGAGACGAGTTCTCCCTCCCGACCTCGACCAACGCCCCTATAACCGTTTGATTCTTCTCGATGACCACCTCGCTTTTAGCCGACTTATTTCCAGCGGCAGCCTCCTTGCATATCTTTATGATGGTCTTGTTCCCAACCGTTATCAAGATCTCCTTCACCATCGACAGACCTCCAGCCCCAGCCTCAAGGGTCATATAATGCTCGATCCTAACCGTCTTCTTCCTCCCAGGAGTCACGGTTACATTTATCTCCTTAAGCTTCGCGGTTAAGTTGAGCTTCTCAATCCGCGGGCGGATCTTGGTCACGTTCACGACCGCTATAGTCATGGTGGTGTTGGGGAGGGTCACCGTCTTAGTGGTGAGAACGTTACTCGGCCTCCTAACAGTCTTGTTAACTCTCCCGATACGGGTGTGCGGTGTCGGTGGTTTAATCGTCGTCGACCTCACCACTTCGAGCATGGACTCTATCTCATCCTCAACCTCATCCAAGACCTCCTCAGCTCTCTCTAAGATCTCCTTGATATCTTCCGGAACCTCGCCGGCGTTGATGGATGAGATGGTCTCGTTTATCAGTTCGATGGTCTTGTTGAGCGTGGATTGAATTCTGCTCACATTCAGATTCATTCTAGTTAGGTTTGAGAGCCTTAGGCGAAGTTCTAGAGCCCTTTTCGTCAAGTTTTCGAGGATCTCCCTAAACCTCTCAAACCTCGACTCAGTAGAAGTCTTATTCACATGAACCTGAGCCGCCGACCTCAAGAGCTTCTTAACCCCATTTATCACAAACTTTGCGAGGGACTTGGCGCGCATGGCCTTGGAGAGAGCCATTTGAGGAATCTCATCCAAGAATTGCTTGGCCTTCTCCAAGGATTGTTCAGCGTCGTTAAGGAGTTCTTCCAGCATCGATGTAGATAATCCTAGCTCCCTTGCCTCCTCCAGCAATCTTTTGGCCTCCGCTATCATCTCCGACGCCTCATCTATCGCCTGTCTCGCCCTATCCCTGAGCTGGTTCCTCCCAGCCCTATCCAAACCATGCTGATCATCGGTGAAGTTGCTCATCTGAGAGAAACTTGTCTTCCACTTCTTCTGCGGGGAAGCCGCGGCCGCTATAATGGATGATAGGAGTAGTGCCGTGAATAGGATTGCCGTGATTATCCTTCCCGACTTCATCGCATCTAACTACTTTGAGAGATGCGCTATTAGCGTTTCTTTCTCGATAAATCTCGAAAAACAATGATTCATTAACCAATTAATTCTAGATTTTTGGGAATGGAGTTGGGTGGGAGATCGGGCGCTGAGATCTATGGGATCTTGAAGAGCCCGGTGAGGAGGGAGATAATCTCGCTCCTATACACGCGTGGGGAGCTCTCCGCGACCCAGCTAAAGCTCCTCCTCAACGTGAGCTATGGAACCCTCTACTATCATCTAGACTTCTTGAAGCCTCTCATCGTTCAGGTTAGGAGGGGGAGGTATAGGTTGAGCGAGAGGGGGATAAGGGTTGCGGAGAAGATGTTGAGGGAGATGTATGAAGGAGGTTCCAGTAGATTTTCGTTAAGCCTCTTTGAGAAGATGGCGGCATCTCCAACATATTATCTTCCAATCGGCATCTTAGCCGCGATAACCTATGCATCGGCGCCATATGTCCTTCCAGTCAAGTCCTCGATCCTATACTTGAAGTTCTCGAATCCGGGAGACAGCTTAAGCATGGTGGTGAGCCTCGGCATAACGCTAGCGTATTCCGTGGTCGTGGGAGCCTTATTGTGTAGGGGAAGGGGTTGGATCTTAGGGGTTTTATGCTCGACGATGGCATCCTATATACCGATAGATGTCTATCTCTTCATGCTCCTCGCCTTGGAGGAGATTGGGGTCAAGCTACTCTCAATTATACCGATCCTTCAAGCGGGCTTCGTAGTCGTCCACTTAATTCAGCTACTCATCCTCGCCGCGGGCTTCACGTATTCCGGGGGATTGGGGTGGGAGAAGAGTCTGCCGATAGCCCTCCTCCTCTCCTACATAAGCCTCCTAACCTCATACTACAACCTCCTCTAAGATAGAAAAGGTAATCTAATACTCGATGGATGATTTCAATAATGCTCTCGCGGCGAGATTATGAGAGGATAATTAGGGAGATGGACTCTGTCGGGAAAGATGCGTTGGCCTACCTCAGGGAGAGTTCGCCTTGGTTCAATGTCCTCGAACCGTCCATTATCCACCTCTCAGAAACTCTGTCGAGGCTTAACTTAACTCACGT
Organism: Nitrososphaerota archaeon; assembly: GCA_021163925.1. Lineage (GTDB taxonomy): Archaea > Thermoproteota > Nitrososphaeria_A > Caldarchaeales > Wolframiiraptoraceae > AUK039. The sequence continues at coordinate 8,376 of JAGGTD010000038.1, read as the reverse complement.
CCTCTACGGTCTTAGGGTTCTCCCACTATACGGAGTTCCCCACATCTTCAAGGAGATCTCCTTCGCGGTCAAGGTTGAAGACTTCGCAGAACTTCTCCAAAAGCTCTCAGATGAAGGTTTCATCAAACTCTCCTCAAACGATGAGGGCATGCTCCTAGACCTCCAAAACAATAGGGTGATCCACCTACTCTCTAGGCCAAAGCCGCTTAACTGGAGCGATAAGCTGATCGAGAGGCTGGATAGGAGATATGGCGTCAACCTGCTATCCGTCGAGGACTACATCATATACCTACTCCTATTGGGCAAGATATCCCACATCGAGCTCGCCGCCAAGGTCCTCTACGTGAATAAGGATTCTCTCGACCGAGAATATTTGAGAGAAGTTGCCGTTAACTATGGCGTTGAGGAGATTTTGGAGAAGATCTTAACCGAGCTAGGGATCTAATCTGTACCTAGATATGTGCAAGGGTACAACTAAGCATTACTTAGGTGATAACATTTATAAAACATGTCACTCAAATAATAATTGGGCTGGTGGGGCTTCCCCGGGGGCTCCGTCGGTCCACCACTCATCACTGATCAGATAGGCACGGTAGTTCTTCACGACCCTCCTTAAGGGCCCTACCAGCCCTTAAGTTCTTGGATCTGAATTTTCAGCTTTAAGTTTGTCTGGCATAACTTGATAAAAATAATGCTGTAGATTTCAAGGGTTCGCTGACTCACATTCACAAAGCCATTGATAGGCTCCGATGAAAAGAGAACTTTAAGCGATGATTTTTATCTAGGTCTTGTAGTATATGGAATTTAATCCGTTATCAGAACCCGCATCCCAGTTATCGCATCTCCAAACTCCTTTCTGATTCTCTCGACGACATTTTGTTTTGTCCGATCGATCTTCGCGACTATGACTAGGTCGGCGTCCCCATAAACCTCGTTGACCTCCTCGACATCCTCCCATCCGATGACCTCATCGATCATCTCCTCCACATGGTATTTTGGGTCTAGGTTTAGGAGGATGTAGGCTTTCTCAGGCTTTAACAGGCTTCCGAGGATCTTTTCATCGACCTTGAATCCAAAGCCTTCTAAGACCTCCTTGACATGCCTTGGGTCTAAGGATCCTCCATGCTCCGATGCTTTCTCGGCCAGTTTCTCCGAGATCGCTCTTAAAACGCTTGGATCGATTTCTGCTTCAAGGAGCTTCTCCACAACCCTCTTACTGAGGAATGGGGTGACCTCGAAGAATATCTTGGTGAAGTCATGCCTCAACTTCCCCTCTGGGATGTATCCTTGCGGAGCTTTGATGGCCATGGATTGATGGACTCCAGCCCTAATCGTCTTCGCCTCATCGCTGAGCGGATGTCTAAACGGGATCTTTATCCCGGTGAGCTTGCTGAATCTTTGATAGAGTTCTCGGAGGAAGTCTCTTCTAAGCTTAAACTTGAATCCATGTATGTCGATTAGGGGGGCTGCCACCTCATATAGATCTGCTATCCCATTCCTATCCCCTATTCCGAGGATCGATGTCTGAAGCTCCTCCACCCCAATCAAGGCGGCCTCAATCGTGTTCGATGAGGCGTGGCCATAATCGTTGTGGAAGTGGGCTGAGAGCGGAATCTCGCAGAACTGCTTAAGCCTCCCGAAGAATTCCCTCACCTGATGTGGTGTTAGGATTCCGCTTGTATCTGGGACGCTTATGATAGTCGCGCCCTCATTTTTGAGCTCCTCAATTATCTGATATAGCTTCTCAAATCCATTCTCCTCGAAGTAGAATCTCGAAGCATCCTCAACCGTCGCCCTCCTATACTTGAATCCATAATCCTTGGCTAGGGCGATGGCATCTCTAAGCCTGTCAACCGCCTCCCTAAACTCCATTCCGCCGAACTTATACTCTCTATGAAGTCTCGTTGGAGCCATGTAGACGCCTATTCCATCGACATCATATTTCGCAGCCGCCTCGACATCCCTCCTACAAGCCCTTCCATGGATCACTATCTCCACATCATAGCTTCTAAGTGCATCAACCACCTCCTCAACATCTCTCTGACTAGTTCTTGGAGGATAGTCGACGGTGAGCTCGATTCTATCCAAGCCCGCCTCGGCGAGGAGTCTCGCCACCTTAACCCTAGTCTCAAGCCTAAATCTCTGGAATAGCTCGCCTTCCCTCAAGGTCGTGTCTAGGATCTTCGGCAACTTGGAATCGACCATGGTCCCTCCCCTAATAACCATTTATTCAAAAACCGTTAATTTTTCAGCCGATTTTTTGCGAATAACATAAAAATTCTCCGCATAGCATTAAAATTGCCTCCAGAGTCTTCCGAGATCCTTATCTAGGAGGTCTCTCAGGGTAAGGCCATGAAGGTGGTGAAGGAGATAGTATACTTCGAGTCGGCGGGCCGAGAAAACACCTTGGAGACGCTCAGGGCGGCGAAGAAGAGGGCCATGGAGCTCGGGATAAGGGATATAGTCGTGGCATCCACTTCAGGCGAGACCGGAGTCAAGGCATGCGAGATCTTCAAGGGATTCAACCTAATAATCGTAAGACATCACACAGGTTTCATGGAGCCGGGAGTTCAAGAGATGAGGCCCGAGCTTGAGAAGAAGATACTAGAAGCTGGGGCGAGGATCTTGACCTGCACCCACGCCTTGGCCGGAGTCGAGAGAGGTATGAGGAAGAGGTTTGGGATTAGGGGGCCTGTCGAGCTGATCGCCGAGGCTTTAAGGCTCTTCGGGGAGGGAATGAAGGTCTGTGTTGAGATAGCGGTCATGGCCGCCGACGCCGGGCTAATTCCAATAGATAGGAATGTGATATGCGTCGCCGGAACCGGCCATGGAGCTGATACGGCCATAGTCGTGAAGCCCGCCCACTCCTCAAACTTCTTCGACCTAAAGATCGCCGAGATAATAGCCATGCCTATGAAGCGCTAAAGCTGAATAGACTTTCATGGGATAGTGGGTGAATGCTGATTTTAGATGGAAGCGAAATGAGGGTCTAAGGAAGAGTTAGCACAAGAGGATGTTTCAGACCTTTAAACCACCCCCAAACATAGTTCAAAGCCTCCTAGCCTCGAGCACGAATTCACAGTATTCATCTCCCATGCATTCACACCTCGTTTCCCTTGCCGTCAATTCCTCTCCAAAGAGCCCTGAGATGAACCCTGAAAAGAATCCTCGGGTGAAGTGGCATTGAGGCTCATTATGGCCTCTGCCTAGCATAGCGCTCTCCCAATTCTGCCTAGTTCTAATCACGGCCCTCCTCCTCTGCTCATCCCATTCAACCAGCTCACCTACATAATGGCCGAAGGCATAGCCTGCGAGCAGAAATCTCACCACGAGCTGTTTGAGCGTTAAGTCAGGTCTCTCCCTCTTAGCCTCCTCAGCTCGATTCAATCCACCCATCCGACCCATATGATAGAGTAAGACCTTTGCAACCGATGCTCCAAGCTGCTTCCTTATGCCCTCAAAAGATCCCCTCAAGACATGGCCGAGGAAGAAGATCCCTCTTCTAGAGAAACATGTTAATGGGAAGAATGGCTGATGGGAGAATCCGGGTATAGGATAATCTCTCCAGACGACTTCTTCAGCTCCGGTTACGTCCTTCAGCTCCGCCGCGATCCTATCATACTCCAACCCCTCTTCAGGAAGCTCCACGCAGACATAGATGCTTACCTTCTTCTTGACGACGCTTGAGGAGAGATATGAGAGGACGTTAAGATTATATCTCTTTAAGGTTGAGAAGATCTTCTCTCCCTGCTCGGGTATATTTTCCAAGTTCTTGATCACTAGTCCCCTGAGCCTCGAACCCATCTTATCTGTCACCAAAGATATGTCTAGGCCGTCGAATTTATCCATCCGCATTTCTTCAAAGATATTTCATCCACGCTTTTAAATTTATTGTAACGTCAGCACGCGGGCTTTATCGCCAGATTTATCACGATCTCAGCTATATCGGCAGCGTACTCGGCTATCCTCTTAAGGCTCTCTAAGATTAGCCTTAATCCTGTTATGGTCTCGACATCGAGCCTGAGCTTAAAGATCCTCCCAGCTAGATCTTCCTCCAACCCAGTAAGCTCTTCGACTCTCATGATTGAGTCGTTCGCCTGCTTAATGTCCAGCTTATAGAGGGAGTTGACTGCATCTTGATAGATGGTATAGGATTTCTCGGCTATGCTCGATATATCCTTCACTAAGCCGCTATCTATCCTAGAGAGGTCTAAGGATAAGATTATCCTGGCTACCCTCGCCGCATGATCGGCTATTCTCTCAATACTCTTAACGATCAATCTATAGCCTAAGCATTCACGCGGACTCATCAACCCCATTTGTCTCATGACGATCCTATTCTGGACAGCGAGCTTCAGGCCTCTAACCATGAAGAGATATAATCTATCGATCTCATCATCTCTTTGGACGACATCTTTTGCGAGCGATCTATCGCGATTCTTCAGGGATCTTATCGCGTCGAGGCACATTGAGAGGGTCATCGAGTGTATTCTTCTCAAAGCATCCTTTATCGGGAAGTCCATGTAGCCTAAAAAGCATTTAACGACCATTTGGTTCGTTGATTCCTCAATCGTCTCCAAGCCTATGAGCTTACTCCTCATAACATCCTTTAGACGAGCCTTATACTCATCAACCCTCTTCCCAAACTTGAGCCTGATCACATCGTATCCCGTGAGATAGCAAGCTATAAACTCCCTGACAACTTCCTCGGGAGACTTCGCCGAAGCAGCATCTATCAAGGCCTCCGACTTCTCCTCAACCTTCTCTCCCGGGACTAGTAAGAGGGTTTGATCGGGCTGGGGGATCACTTGGATATAGTCGCCTGGCTTGATCCCGACATCACTAGCCCACTCCTTCGGAAGCGAGATTATATAAGTCGATCCACCGGTTAACTGAACCTTCCTCAACTGAATCCCTTGCTTCATCTCAATAAAAGACTCCAGACACATGTTAAAGAATATATTCTTAGGCCGAGTGAAAATATTAGGGGTCGCTGGTTTAGGAAGAGACGGTAATAATTAATAGATTGCTCGGAAATTCTACGCGGGGGATCCGCCATGGCGTTCTTCGCCGTCAACATCCCACGTGAGAGGATAGGAGTTCTAATAGGGCCTAAGGGATCTGTTAAGAAGAGGATAGAGGATGAGCTTGGGGTTAAGTTGACCATAGATAGCGAGAGCGGGAGCGTGAGGATAGAGCTCAAGAAGCCTCCGGAGGAGGGCGGAGACCCAGTCGCCCTATTCAAGGCCAGAGATGTCGTCGAGGCGATTGGGAGGGGCTTCTCACCTGAGAAGGCGTTTAAGCTCTTCGAGGACGGGATAATCTTGAGCATAGTAGACATAGCCGACTACGTGAAGCCCAGCAGAAACAACTTGATAAGGGTTAGGGCGAGGCTGATAGGGAGCGGCGGAAAGACGAGGAGGATAATGGAGGAGACAACCCACACATATATCTCGATCTATGGAGACACGGTGGCGATCATAGGAAGCGAAGAGGATGTGAGAGCCGCGGAAGATGCCGTGATATCGATAATTAATGGAGCACCACACGCCCAAGTCTATAGGAGATTGAATGAGTATGCGAGGATGAGGAAGCTGGGTGGATTGAGGCCGAGAATTTAGGAAAGTTTATAGACTTGTGTTGGGAAGTTATGGAGGATGGAAAAGTTCAGAACGATACTAATCCTAACGTTATTGATGATCTCCACAATCTACTTCATGAATGATGTTCGCGCCCAACCAACATGGAACTTCAAAGCCTACTTCCTCCCTTCAGACTTCTACATGGGCGAGTGGGGAACGCTACAGGCGAATATCACGAACTATGACTGCACTCAGCGGAGAGACTGGAAGGAACATTTCGATAAGATCTTGAGAGAAGATCTTGAGGCGATCGAGCAAAGGGCTGAAGACATGAAAAACATGAATCTAATAGGAGGCTATTCTATCGATATTAAGAGGTCTTGGGGATATGGAGGAGTGATCTACCATGAAGCAGACGTGCATCTATATGGAGTATGCTCGGGTAGATCCATCAAGATACTCTGGGTTAGGTTTTGGTTCGACTGGTCGAGGTATGGGGGTAGGGAGGCCGCGGGATTCGAGGCTCAAGTGAATCGAGTCTTAAAAGCATATGATCCAATCCAATATGTCTTGAATGGAGCGTCTCCCGAATCCAGCGTAATAGTTTCGACGAGGATATTCATACCTGAGTGGATAGAGCCGGATGAACGGCTCAAGAGACCATACCTCGACATTAGGGTGGATTACCCGGGATGGATCGAATACACTCTCGAGAAGTTTCCGGTTGGAGGGCCATTCGAGATCCAGCCCTATAGATCGTTCAACCTGACGATAACGGACTTCGACGGCGTCCACAAACTGAGTGGAGCGAAGGTCGTGATCAGGCAACTAGTTCACTACTATAGGGTCAGAGAGTATATGACTCCTGAGAATGGGACGATAAGGATATGGAGGCTTCTTGAGGGAAGATATGATGTTAGGATCTACTGGAATAGCAGCTATAGGCAGGAGCACGACTACATCTATGTTGGGCAACCGACGGCCTACGACCTCGCATCATCGGGAACCGTTAAGACGAATCTATTCAACATAAGGATAAATCCGCTCGATATGAGAGGTAGAGCTCTAAAGGGGGCGAAGGTGATTTTCGACGGATTCGAGGAGCCTGCGGAGAATGGCACCGCGATCTATGAACTCGTCCCAGAGGGAAATCACACCGTGCAGATATATTGGAAGGGCGTGAAGGTCTTAGATGAATGGCTCTGGGTCGGCTACCAGCCAACAATACAGCCCGTGGTGACCAGCCAAGCAGAAATCTACAACCTAAAACTCCCAGTAGACGACCTAATAATTCAAGCAACCGATACAGGTGGTGGGTCTGTGGGAGCAAACTACACGGTCATGGGCCCAAGCCCTGAATTAAACTTCAAAGACGTCTATAGCAGGAATGGAACCTTGATCATAAGGCAGCTCCCGATAGCACGGTATCACGTTAAGGCCGTGAACTGCTCGAACCTGTTTAAGAGATGCGTTGAAGCGGAGGGAGATTATGAGCCGGGGAGAAAGTCGAGGCTGATCCTCCCAATCCATTCGATTAAGTTGAGGATATTGAGTAACTCCTCGAAGCCCCTAAAGAATGCATACATCAAGCTTGGGCCGGCAAGTTTAATGGCGGGTGAAGATGGCTTTGCTTGGTTTAAGGGGGTTCCAGAGGGGAAGTATAGGATTGAGGTCGAGTGGAGGAATTTAACGGTCTATGAAGGTTGGATAGACGTAGCTGGAAGCATGGAGGAAAACATCAGGACGAGGGTCTATGACATAAACCTGAAATTCCTGACAAACTCTGGTAAGAGTTATCTATGTCTCCTGAACTTCACAGCCCCAGCCGGAATAAACATAGCCATGGACAACCCCGTTAAGTCGTTTAGCGTGGAGTATGTTCCCGAGGGTTCATGCGATTTAGCGATCTCCACAATCGATGGAGTGAGGCTGAGGGAGTTGAAGATGAATTGCTCGGAGATGGCTGAGCTGGAGGAGGTCACCTTGCCCGTCTCAGATATGAGGTTGAGGGTTGCTTGGAGCGATGGAAGCCCTATAGAGAGATGTAGGATAGAGGTGTATGATTTGGTTCATGGGAGGAAATTTAACGGGCTGACGGATGAGAATGGAGCCATCACCTTCAAGGACATGATATTCTCAAACTATACCATTAAGATAAGCTATCCATATACTCCGATCTTGATGAAGACGTTCAATGAAACCTTCAAAGGAGATGAGATCGTCGTGAAGGTGGAAGAAGCTTGGCTTAGGGTGAAGGTGGTGGACTTGCTTGGGAACCCGCTAAGCGGCGCGGAGGTCACCGTATTCTATGGATTAGTCCCCATCCAAAAATCTGTTACGGGAGCAGATGGAACCGCATACTTTAAGAGGTTGCTGAAGCTCCCGACCTACACGATCCACGTGAGATATGGATCGAATGAGAAGAGGGTTTATGCGAGGCCTGATGAGAGCTTGGAGGCTAGGATGAATGTGATCGGATTTGGAGATATGGGAACCATTTTGAAGTATGTCGTGGTCGTGGCCGTGGTGGCCGCCGTGCTCATAATCTCGATCAAGCTAATCCTATACGTGAAATCCGCGTTGAGATAAGCTCTCGGGTGATCGGGAAAGATCTAATAGCGATCGATGGCCATGCTCTAATGAATTTGAGCGGAGGAATATGTTGCCGATGAGGTGTTAAGGTTGTCTAACTGGGTTAGATATCGCTTCGAGCATTTGAAGAGGTGATGGAAGATCTCGGATGAGCTTCTGGTGGAGGAGGCTTTGAGGAGGAAGAAGGTGTTCGCTAGGCTGG
>JAGGTD010000036.1 GCA_021163925.1 Nitrososphaerota archaeon | reverse complement strand
GGGTAGAGGTTGGGGAGCTATGCCTCCAGCCGCCATGCCTCAAATGCCTCAGCTCCCTCCATTGAAAGCTGGGATGAGGAGGGTTGTCGCGGCCGTCGAGGATAATAGTGGATTAAACTCTAGGATCTCTCCAAGGTTTGGTAGAGCGCCCTTCATGGCATTCATCGATATAGCGGATGGAGAGGTTAAGGCCGTCAACATAATTCCAAATCAAGCGGCCAATCTCCCAGGAGGGGCTGGAATAATGGTCGCCCAGTGGATCATCTCCACTCAAGCAACCGACGTGATCGCGCCATACCTCGGGCCAAATGTCTCGATGGTCTTCTCGCAGGCGGGTCTAAGAGTTCACTCGATTGAGCCCCTAATCCCCTTGTCAGAAGCTTTGAGAAGAGCTGGACTCATCAGATAGCCATGGAGATAGTTGTCGCAAGCGGGAAAGGTGGGACGGGGAAGACGTTTCTAGCATCAAACCTAGCCATATTGATTAACGAGAGGCTCGATGGGGTGGTCGCCGCCGACGCGGATGTAGAGGCGCCGGACCTAGTTTTAGCGATGGGAGGGGAGAGGAGGCTTCTCAGGAGCAGGGAGATCTGGGAGTCGATGAAAGCATCTATAGATTATAAGCTCTGTAATAGATGCTTGAGGTGCGTCGATGTCTGCATGTTCGATGCGATAAGATTGGTCGATGGTGAGCCCAGGATAATCGAGGAATTTTGCGAGGGGTGTGGGGCATGCGCCCACGTATGTCCAGCAAATGCGATAAGCTTTAGGAGGACGAGAACCGGTAGAATCTACTCCGTCGAGACCGCGGCCGGCGTGAAGACCACAACCGGAGACCTTGAGATAGGTGGGAGAAATAGCGGAGACCTCGTCTACCTCGTTAGGGAGGAGGCGAAGGAGATCGCGAGAGGAGACCACGTGAAGAATATAGTCATAGATAGCGCACCCGGAATCGGATGCCCCGTGATCTCAAGCCTATCCGGAGCAGATTTATTGATAATCGTGGTCGAGCCGACCCCACAGTCCCTTAATGGCGCTAAGAGGTTGTTGAAGATCGCTGAGTCATTTAAGATGAAGGTAACCTATGTCGTGAATAAGTTCGATCTAAATGAGGAGTTCCTCAAGGCGATAGACTCCGAGCTTGGATTGGAATGCATTGGAAAGATACCATACGATTCCGAGGTCCCATCATCATACTCGATGATGAGGCCGATAGCCATCCATGGAATGGATACGAAGGCTGGAAAGGCATTAAAGGAGGTATTCGAGAATCTGGAGAGCTGGGTAACTTGACCAAGATAATCTCAGTCGCCGGCGGGAAGGGTGGAACCGGGAAAACGTTTGTCGCAGCTAACCTAGCATATATGCTAAATCGAGAGCATAGAACCCTCCTAGTCGATGTCGATGTAGATAATCCTTGCACGAGGTCATTCTTTAAGACGAGACAGGTCTGGGAGAAGAAGGTGTTAGAGTTTAGGCCTAGGATAAATCAAGATCTATGCAAGCTTTGTGGAACATGTGTGAGAAATTGTCCGGAACACGCCTTAGTGATGATTCCGGGAAAAAAGGTGATATTGGTTGGAGAGCTGTGCGCTGGATGCGGGGTGTGCAGACTTGTATGCCCCTTTAATGCGATCGAGGAATCTTGGATCGAGGGAGGGGTCATTAGAGGGTATGAGACCGAGGATGGGGTGGATCTAGTCGTCGGAGAGCTCCAGCCGACCTGTAGGAGGAGCCCAGTCATAATCCTGAAAACCTTGAACGCCGTGAAGGATCTTAGGGGAAGGTATGGATATGTCGTCATGGACGCTCCTCCAGGAGCGGATGCTGGAATATACTCGATAATGGATTACTCCGAAGTCACCCTGGCCGTGACCGAGCCGACCCCCCTAGGCCTCATGGATCTCAAGAAGATCTATAGACTATATCAGAAGTTCTTTCAAGGTAGAAAAAGGTTCATGGTGATCGTCAACAAGTATGGCCTACCCGGCGGCTCAGAACAAGAGTTAAGGAGATTTCTCGACGAAAACAGGATAGCCTGGGCCACCATACCATACGATGACCTAATTGTGCGAAGCTATATCGCCGGAGAACTCATAGTTAAGACTCACCCCAACTCGGAGGCAGCTAACTCACTAAAAGAGATCGCTAGATTGCTGGAGAAGGAGATATAAGGTTGAAGCCCTCTAGATTTTAAGGATTGAGCCGTAAGAAATCGGTCAAGTTGAAGATAGTGGATCATAGACATTGCATGACGTGTGGGAGGGCTATCCCACCCGATAAGAAGTTCTGCTCAGAGGAGTGTAGGATGAAGTATGAGGAGGCTAGGATGAGGGAAAGGAGGATGAGGAAGATGCTCTGGATAATATATGCCGTGATGATAGGCGCGCTCCTTGTAATGATCATGCTTAGGGCGATGATCCACTAATATGGTCTATCCTTAAGCTTGAGTAGGTAGGCGATGAAGTTCGTGGATAGGTGGAGTATCACGGTGATGATCAGGATGCAGGCGAAGATCATTGGATCAAACCAGTCTGGAACCCCATAGATGGCCGCCGACACGATTAAGGCGATTATGAGGAAGCCGAGCTGATCCAATCCAGGGGCCAGCTCCCCTCTCTCCAACCCAATCCTCCTCTTGATGAATGAGCCGAATATATCTCCGATCATCGCGCCCACACTCAAGATCATCGGCTCGGAGATCGATCTAAATCTCCCGAGGTTTCCAGCTAGATATAGGATCACCCCGATTAGAGTTCCTCCAGCTATCCCGGAGAAGAGCCCCTCCCAGCTCTTTCCATCTCCCAAGATCCTCCTACCATCCCATGCAGATCTACCGCCGTCTATCGGAGTAGTCTTCTTCAGAATCTTAGCGAATGGGACGGGTGTAGCGTTGGCCACGTATGCTGGGAGGACGTAGAGGAGCGCCGATAGGATTTTTCCGAGCATCCCTTTCCCACGACTCAGCTCTAAGCCGACCTCTTAAATCTACCCTAAGTTCTCTGAGTAACTCGCGAAGACTCTCCGAGAATATATCCCCTAAGTCTAAGAGAGGAGAATTTATTGAGATGCGGCTAAGCTTGGAGACCGTGCGATGGAAGTTTTGGAAGAGGGATGAGGTGAAGGTTGTAAAGCCGCTGTCTAGGAGAATAGATGAGCTTGTTGTGAGGCTTGAGAATATTAGGATGAGGCTTAAGAGGAGGATAGATGAGCTTAAGCTGAGGGATAGGGAGCTATTCGATCTCACGGTTAAGGCGAAGATGGAGGGAGATCTTGAGAAGGCCAAGATATATGCCAACGAGCTATCAGGGTTGAGGAACATGCTGAAGAGAACAATCTACAGCGACCTACTCCTAGAAGGAGTCATAAACAGGATCCAGATAATTAGAGAGTTGGATGAGGTCGGGGATGTGATAGCCCCTGTTAGAGAGGTCTTAATGAGCGTGAGGAGGAATCTGAGGGGGATCGCCCCAACGATCTCACAGTCGATCTCAAACATTATAGACTCGGTTGAATCCCTCTCATATGAGCTTGGAACCATGAGCGATGTCTACATCCCAGAGAGAACTTTGAGCAGGGATGCTGAGAAGATTTTGGCCGAGGCGAGCGCGGTGGCCTCTCAAAGAGGGAAGAGGGAGGATGAGCTTAGGACTGCTTAGCGAGATCCCTCAACACCTTCTTCGATAACATATCAGCTCTCCTCAATGCTTCAGGATACCTTGATCCGAGGATGGAGATTATCTTGGGAATCTGATCCACCCCAACCATGTATCCCGGGCTTACATAGAATTTCCTCGAACCCCTAGGCTTAAACCAGTATCCGAGAACCTCTCCCTCAACAAACACTCTTCCAAAGCTTTCTCCAGGCTCCTCCTCACCCACTAAGAGAGATTTAGCCAAGCCTATCGCAGGCTTATCCAAGATGAATCCTAGGAAGACGGCGAGACCCATCCTCCTCGGGTGGAGGATTCCATGAGCGTCAACGAGCAATAGCTGCCAATCATCAAACTCTTTAATGAGCTTGAGCATCGGCGGCCCCTCTCTAAGGAATAGTAATCCGGGGACATATGGGTATGGGGGCTCGCATATCATGGTCTTCTCATCTAAGACTTCTCCTTTCATGAGGCTCCACTTGACGGCGGCCACGGCCATAAACCTTCCCCGATACGCCGCATCCACGGAAACTAGGTTTTTAAGCTCTTCAAGCCTCAGCCTCCTCTCAACCTTCAAGATTCTTCTAATGGCTTTCTGTAAATCTATGAAGAATTCTTCGAGTATCTCGTTCCGCTCCATCTCCACAAGAAGATCTAATTAATCCAACTTATCTCTTAGTAAATCCTTATGAACTCCTCAGCCCCAGTATTCGATGAGATGAGGATAGCTATAATGAGTAGATGGAATGCTACATGTGGCGTAAGCCTCCACGCTGAGATCATTGGTAGAAAGTTTAGGGAGCTTGGACACGATGTCGTGATCTATGCCCCAACCATCGAATCCGCGAACGCGGATTGGCATCATAGACATATAGATGTGGCTGATGAGCCATGGGTGCGCAGGGTCTTCGACGAGACCGATGAATATCTCTATCCGGCTGGGGGAAGTATAAGGTCGGATGAGTTGCTCAAGGAGGATTACGATGTGTTCATCGTGGAGTCGGTTAACAGATTTCCCGTTTACGAGTTCAAGAAGATAGCGTCGAAGATAAGGGAGAAGGCTCCGCTGATACTCGTGATGCATCTCGGATATATTCGGGACACCGATCCATTGATGGAGATAGATTGGGATAAGATTGTGGTCTTCGACAGAAGATACGTCAAGGAGATATTCTCGATCTATGGGAGAGGGGTTGAGGAGAAGATCGTAGAGATCCCCTATCCATGCCCCATCATCGATGTCGAGCCGATTAGGCCGAAGTCCCTAGAAGGTGAGTTCCTCTTCTTCACCTTCGGCAGGCAGCCCGTGATGGAGTATCTCGACTATGTTCGCGCCTTAAGGAAGCTCTCCGAGAGATACGATTTCAAGTATCTGATAATTAGAAGTGATCGCAAGCTTCCATTCAGGGATGGATGGATGATTCAGAGGCTTGAGAGACCTGAGATGAGGATGGTGCATCGATATCTGAGAGGCTCGGACATACATCTTCTTCCAAAGGGCGAAAGCAGGGGAGTTGTGGTCTCCTCGACCCTCACCCAAACGATCTACGCTGGAACCCCCACGGTCGTCCCAGATACACGGCACTTCGAACTCATACCAGTTGACGAGGATGGGTTTGGCCCGATAGTGAAATATAGGTTTGGTGACACCCACGACCTTGAGAGGAAGTTATCGATTCTGATAGAAGATGGTGATCTCAGGAGGAGGATCTCGAGGGCTGCGAGAGAATATGCCAAAAAATATAGTGATGATTTTGTCGCCAAGAAGTTTTTGGATCTCATTAGATCTTTAGGGGCTTGATGTCAGTAGATCCTCCCCTTATCAAGCTCCGCCATTAAGTTGTTTAATGAGAGTATTCCAAGCCCGATCATGTAGTCCGCCGCACCATAGCTTATCACCACCTCATCCTTGCTTATCTTGACTGCTCCGCATGGAAAGATCGTTAGGGGTCTGTCTCCGATGAGCTCGTAGGGCGTGGTCGGCTCCATTATGTATCTGGGGGTGACCGCTTCTAAGACGACTTCATCATCCGATAACGATAGCTGAGCCGCGAAGACCCTATACATCAATCGCTCTTTATCGATGGCGTGGATCAGGGTTATGAGCTTCTTATCTCCCATGTTTACGAGCGGGGTGGCCCATCCAAGCTTGCCCTCAAATGGCATTACATCGAGCACCTCGACCGCATCGACCACCTCTATCTCTTTGATCCCCATCTCATTCGTTGATAGGATCCTTGGATCAAGCTTGCTTATCACGAGTCTTAAAGTATCATCGATTAGATGCGGTCTATGGAGGAAGTAGAGTTTTCCATCCCCCATTTCGTGGAGAAAGGCGTCTTTGTCGCTTATTATCCTACCGAAGACGTTTGCGGATGGTATGAATACGAAGCGCTTAATCCAGTTTCTGAGGGCCTCGTCATAGACTGCCGTCACGGGCACGGTCCTATTTACCCTGATTGGGGAGAAGTAGTTTATCGATCTACCGGTATAAGTCATATACAGCTTGCCGCGGACCTTGTAAACCCTTGGATCCTCGGTTCCCCAAACATCGTATTTCGTCGATGGATAGATGATTATTCTCCCAACATAGCTGTTTATGTTTACGTATCCGTTGAAGAGGTCGTGGAGCGGGACCTCGAACTCGATTATGCTGCTGACATACATGTAGTATCCGAGGATTATTCTAGCGTAGACCTTTAGGACATCTTCCCTCTCATCATAGGTTATGCTCGCGTTGAAGGCGGTTATCGGATGGCTCACGGGATAGTTGTGGATGGTTATCCTGTTAGGGCTTATCACCCCATATCTTCTAACGATATCCTCGGTTTCATTTCTCCTGATCCTCTTAGCTTCCTCGGATCCAATAGCTCTCTTAAATCTAAGGCTGGCGATCACCATTTAGTCACAGACCATATCCAGAGGCTGTCAGCCTATAAATTTTTCCATCAATAATTTTTAGTCTCCCAAACGAATCCCCTATGGTTGAGTGGGTATAGGATAGATCTTGAAGAAGTCGGGGAATGGGCTAAGTCTAGGGGATTTAGGAGGGTCTTGATCCAAGCTCCTCCAGGCTTATGGCCAGAGGCGGCGAGGGTCTCGGAGTTCTTGGAGAAGAATGGCATTGAAGTGATAATCCATGGAGGTAGCTGTTGGGGTGGATGTGATGTAGCGTATCTTGAGGCCAAGTCTCTGAGGCTCGACGCGATAATCCACATGGGCCATTCAAGGTTCCTAGAGAGGGATGAAGTCCCCACCTACTATCTCGAATGCAGATACATGGATCCGGAGCCTCTTAGATCGCTGCTGAGAAAGGTCGGGGAGCGGCTCGATGGGTTTAGGAGTATAGGGGTGGGCTTAACCGTTCAATGGCTTGACTTCCTAGACGAGTTTCTAACCGGGCTACGAAATCTAGGATTCGAGCCTCATGTCGGCGAACCAATGGGGGTCTTAAGATATAGGGGGCAGGTGCTAGGATGTAGTTATCACCCCCTCCTAGGGCTTGAAGAGGTGGTGGACTGCTATCTGGTAGTCGGGAGCGTATTCCATGGCCTTGGGCTAGCGCTCCAAACGAGTAAGCCCACCTACGCAGGAGACCCGCATACCCAGAAGATCGTGAAGCTTGAAGAGCGCGTCAGAAACCTCCTAAAATCTAGGTATGGCCATATTCAAGGGTTCAAGAGGGCGCGGCGAATCGGAGTGCTATTAAGCGTTAAGCCTGGTCAAAGGAGAGTTAAGCTAGCCATGAAGCTGAAGAAGCTGATTGAGGAGGCCGATAAGGTCTCGGAGGTCGTGGTGGTGGATGACGTGAGAGAGAACTATCTACAAGACCTCCCCCATGAAGCCTTCGTTAACACCGCCTGCCCAAGGCTCTCGATAGAGGATCAAGAGAGGTTGAGGAAGCCCCTCCTACTACCCATGGAGGTGGCCGTAGCCCTCGATAGGGTGAGCTGGGAAGAGATTATCAGAACTCCAAGATATATGGCCATGGAGATACCTTTATAGCCTCATACCCCAGCGAGAAAACTTCAGCCGACGACTTGGAGGAATAGCTTATAGATAGATTTATTGAGGATATCTCGAAGTGAGATGGTATTCTTGAGGGACGGCGACCTAGCATCTCCGGGAGAGCCGATATGCGTTGCGGAGGAGTATATGCCTGGAGAGAACGTTGAACTCGATAAAGGGGGAGTCGTGGTCTCGATCCTCAGAGGCAGGGTGAGCTACGATAATAAGAGGAGAGTTGTTAGGGTTGAGCCCCTAAAGTTCGTCGAGAGGCTTAGGGTCGGCGATAAGGTGTTGGCTGAGGTTAAGGAAGTCCAAGACAAGATAGCGATAGCCAGCATACTATCGATTAATGGAAGGCTTATCAAGCACCCGAGAACCGCGGTCATTCTCCCAAATCCTGGGATGAGGAAGACCATGGATCAATATGTTGGAATAGGGGATCTGGTGGTGGCCTCTGTGGTTACGACCTTCATGGGGATCATCGGGCTGTCCATATGGAGGCAGGATCTAGGGGTGGTGTTGGCGAGATGCGATAAGTGTTCCGGGATGCTGAAGAGGGTTAGGAGGAGCTTGGTCTGCGTGAGATGCGGGAGAACGGAGAAACGTAAAATAGTTCCACAATATGGTAGCATAGCATACCTAATCTCCATGATGGGGTGAGAGGGGATGAAGCTCAGGATAATGAGAGTTAGGGATGACTTCTTAGAGCTTGAAGCCCTAGAGGAGGATCCAGCCTTCTTCGACTCCCTAAGCGAGCTCATCCAAAAGCTCGATGGAGTGGAGTATGCTGGAGTAACGATAGAGCATCCATTAACGAAGAAGATAATCATGAGAGTCAAGACGGATCCCTCAAAGATAAAGGCTGTGGACGCCGTGAAGAAATCTATTCAAGAGCTGAAGGAGATATCCGGAGAGCTTAGAGAGGCTTTCGAGAAGCTTTAACCACAGAGCTTTTTGAATCTAACGTTATAATATCGAGATCTCGAAAGATTATTGGATGACCGAGGTGTTCGTTGGAACATCTGGCTGGATGTATGACTGGAATAGAGGCGGATCGTTCACTTGGTATGTTGAGAACTCAAAGCTCAACGCCGTCGAGTTAAACGCGTCATTCTACAGGTTTCCATATCCATCTCAAGTATTAGGCTGGGCTAGGAGAAGCCGAGGGCTGAGATGGTCTGTGAAGGTTCATAGATCAATCACCCACATGAGGAAGCTCTCGGAAAAAGCCTTCGAGACTTGGAGAAAATTTGATAAGCTCTTCAAGCCACTCGATGAATACGTGGACTTCTACCTCTTCCAGATGCCTCCAAGCTTCTCCGCGACGGATACCAATCTAGATAGGGTCTCCAACTTCATAAGGATGACGAATCTTGGGAGGAGGTTCGCGATAGAGTTCAGGCATATGAGCTGGTTTAAGCCAGAGTTGTCAGAATCCATCTCAGATCTCGGAGCTGTATATGTCTCCGTAGATTCTCCTATGATTACGTGGATCTCCTCAAGCAACGGTGTGATCTATCTGAGGATGCATGGAAGGACTGATTGGTATGCTCATGACTACTCTAAGCTTGAGTTGAAGGAGATCGTAGAGGAGATGGCCGCCCATAAGCCTAGAAAGATCTACGTCTTCTTCAATAACGATCACTGGATGCTTGAGAACGCTAGGCTCATGCTTGAGTTGATGAGAAGTTCTCTTAAATGAGTCCGGAAAAGCCTTCATTCCAATATAAATGGGGATAGAGTTAATTAACCGGTTCTCCCAGCGATTAGTGGGTGGTAGGGGGAGGATGGAGTTCTGCCCTAAATGCGGTAAGGTCATGGTCTTGAAGAAAAAATCTGAAAAGGTCGTCTTAGTATGCCCTAGATGCGGATATGAGAAGCCTGTCAAGGATAAGGTGATATACACCAAGGTTCCGAGGAGGAAGGTTGAGGAGATAACCGTTATTGAGGAGGGCGAGGAGGGAAAGGTCTTACCCACGACGACCGACGTGATATGCCCTAAATGTGGGAATAGAGAAGCATATTATTGGGCTGTTCAAACGAGATCCGCCGACGAGCCCATGACCAGATTCTTTAGATGCACGAAATGCGGGTATACTTGGAGGGAATACGATTAGCATAATAGGATGTATGACCTCTTCAGGGTTGGGGGTAGATTCATCTTCTTAAGATGGGCCTCCCTCGCCGAGACCATGAATATCCCCACCAGCTCATGCTTCAACCTCGTCAAGGTATCCATCAAGGAGTTGAAGAATGGTGGGGTTGGAGAGTGAGAGGCGATCGCGAGGATGCTCTCCCTCCTCCTATTCCCCCTCAATACAAGCCAATACGACTTTGCATGCATCCCTCCATGCTCCGTGAATATTATCGGTATAGATTCTCCATTAAATGCGATGGGCTCATTCGCTATTATGTGAAGAGGTCTTGAGGTCGCCGTCGAGAGATATGATGCTAGCGGTATACTTAATAGGTCTAGGGAGAGAAAGGAGGTAACCTTCATCCCCATGAACTCGTTGAGGACATGGGCTCCGAGAACCTTAATTATATTAGGATCTAACATCACGCGAGAGAGATTTGGATAATCTTCTTCTCCACCATCGATGTTCTGGGCTATTAAGGATGAGATATTTATATCTGCTAGAAGGTTCTTTAGGAGCTTCTCCGCCCTACTCCGCTTCGGTATAGTCTTTCCAGTCAAGTATCTCGTTAGGGTGGAGACCGGGAATCCCGTGATGGTTGAGAGCTTCCTATAATTATATTTAGACTTCAAGATCTTGAGGAGATCTACCGCTATCAGCCTCCCTCCCTCATCGAGGTTGAGGGTTAACCTATTGGTTCTTTTAAATGCTTTCGCCATGATTCGTGGAATTAACGATCTGGTTAAAGATAAGCCTTACAGCTCGAAAAACGTCGAAATCATACCCAGAAAATCTGACAACAAGCTACAAGCAGAATACAAAAGAAATTAAGGGTCGAAGACCATGGAATATATGGGCCCGTGGCCTAGTTTGGATATGGCGCCGGCCTCCGGAGCCGGAGACCCGGGGTTCAAATCCCCGCGGGCCCGCATCCTAATATACTAAATTCATGATCGATCCTTATTCTGGAGCATGGCTCAGCGATCTTTTCAAGAAAGCTTCTTCTAGAGCCTTTTAAGCCTCCTTTCCGAGATTATGATGAAACAGGATATTGTATCAGCTTGGTTTTAGTCCGGTGAGTAGTTTGCTTGGCGGCCGAGGCCATTCCCCATTTTGATCCCAGACGCTGAGCATGAAGTATGTCTGGGCTTTCAGGCGATGGCTCCAGTCCGGCATTCTCCAGTAAATGTCAAGTTCTATTAGATACGTTCTTTGATTAGCATTTTGAGGGGCTTTAATCGATAATGGCACGTTAATCGATGAACCATTTTTAGCTACCGCCTCGGAAGGGGGAGATACCAGCTCTTTTGGAATGCTTTGATCTCCAAGCGGATCAACTACTTCAAAGCTCAGAATAACGTCGGAAACGATGTTAATCGGCTTAATCTCTAGATCTATCTTACCGGACTCCCCGGGCTTAACAATGACGACGTTTTCGATTACCAGCGGGAAGCGTGAAAGCCGTATTATAGGCTTGATCAAAGAGTCTTCAGGCGGAGGAAACTTATATGCGAACTTAGGGCATACCGTGATCGTCATGTTCT
>JAGGTD010000077.1 GCA_021163925.1 Nitrososphaerota archaeon | reverse complement strand
CCTCCTCAAGCTCCACAACAATCGACGGAGGAATCCTACCAATCTCCGCAGCATCCAATGAATTCTCTACGAGTTCTCTCAGGCTCATATATAGCGATCTTGATGGGTTGCTGAATCCCGCTATGTCTCTGTTTCTGTAAAAGAAGTCCGCTGGGGAGATCTTCTCGAACTTAACTTCAACCATCTGGTTATCCCTCATTCATGGGTCTGGTTCGCGGATCTGTGGATTAGAAGGCATTTTCCTGTTCTTATGTTTTTCATCCAAGAAGAGTTTCTCCAAGCATTATTTTAGGTTATTCGAGTCAGCTCGACCATAATTATGTAATAAGATGTGGATATTTTCTATCTGATAAACAAGTTTCGTTGGGCTATACTTCTATTCCATGTTCCATCGATAATGTTATCGCTCCTCTTTCAATACTTGCATGACTAAATAAACCTGGTATTCAGGGTTAGCTGAGTAAAGGCTTTCCCTCCACGAATCTTCCCCTAATCGGTATCCTTTGGCCGCATCTCGGACATCTATCACCGTCGAGGCGATAATAGGTTACTCGGTAATGGTGGCGTGCTATGAGAATCTTCCCGCAGCTCGGGCACCTCGTCTCCTCAAGCTCTGGGACGCCGACGTTACCAACATAGACATAGTTTATACCCATGCGCCGCGCCCTCTCCTTAATCCTAAGAAGCTTTGGGAGAGATGTGGGAGGCTCCCTCCAAACATGCGCAGGATAATATCTGTTTATGTGGAGGGGGGTGTCTGGGCCTAGTAGGTCGATGTGCTTTCCCAGAATCCATTCAACGCATTCCTCACCGTCATTGAACCCTGTTACAACTAGGTAGACCATCTCGACGTGTCCACCTAAGTCTATGAGCTTTTTGGCGTTTCTGAAGACCTTCAAATGGTCTATCGTTGCAAGCGCCTTACGCGCTTTCGGGCATCCCTTAATATCCACGCTATATCCATCTGCTCCAGCCTCCACAAGCTTCTCGAGAGCCCTCTCGGTGAAGTATCCATTCGTGACCAAGACACCGTATAGGTTGTTCCGCCTGCCGAGCTTGAATAAATCTAGTAGATAGTCGTATAGGGTTGCGGGCTCATTAAAGCTCGCGCACAACCCCTCATCACCTACCTTAAGCGCGTATTCAACGAGTCTCTCAGGCGGAACTCTCTTAGGATCTCTTGGAAGATTTGAGAAGCTTAGGTGATTATTTTGACACCATGGGCAATAAAAATTACAACCATAGCCCGAGAAGGTCAGGGCCGTGCTGTTCGGCCAATAATGGAATAATGGCTTGATCTCAATCGGCCTGCTCTCAACCGCGCTTAAAACGCCATATCCTAAATGGATGAGCTTTCCAGAGAGGTTCCTATAGTTCTTGCAGACGCCGGTCTGACCAGGCTTGAGGACGCATCTTCTCTCACAGACTAGACATCTTATGACATCATCTTCAACCCTCTCATAGAGCCTCGCCTGAAACTCCACAAAATGATTTACGTAGTCCGGAAATAAAACGTTTTTAACGGCAGATCGCTCTAAGCGGTGAATCTCATCTCCAAGGGGTTCTTAGAACCATGAATTGCATCGAATCCTTCTTTTGCTGAGTATGTTTTGTGTAAAAAGATTTATACGGATCTGATCGGTCAAATAGCGGGAGGATATGCCACTAGAAACGGATGTCATCAAACTCGCCCGAATAGCATTGGGGAATAGGATCAGCCGGACATTCTTGAAGAGGCTAGCTGAGAAAGGGCCTGAGGGATACAGGTCTAGGCTCGACTACATCCTCGACATGCTAGTGAGCGACTCAAAGAAAGGACATGCATCCTTCTCATGCATGATGGATTACTACTTCTTCAAGTTCTTCATAGGAGCCGTGATAAGGGCGCTTCATCTAAGTAGAGAGGAGTTTGAAAGTGGTATAAAGGATCCAACTGTTAGAAGAGGTATCGAGCTAGTTCTCCGAAGCCTCTTAACATATGGCGTCACGGTTCCTCAGAAACTCTGCGCGCCATTCGTCATAGTCTGGAATTTCACGAATGCATGTAACCTGAGATGTAAGCACTGTTATCAAAACGCCGGGCCTAAGCCTCTTCCAAACGAGCTTACATTCGAGGAGAAGTTGAAGGTCTTGAATCAGCTTGATAAGATGGAGATACCCTTGATAGCGTTCAGCGGCGGCGAGCCTACGATCCACCCAGACTTCATACCGATGGTGAGGGAGGCTTCGAGGAGGGGAATCTATGTAGCCGTCGCGACTAATGGATTGGCCTTCGCGAGCGAGTCCTTCACAGATAAGGCGTTGAAGGCGGGATTGAAGTATGTTGAGGTGAGCTTGGACTCGACGGATCCAAAGGTTCACGACGAGTTTAGGGGGGTTAAGGGTGCTTGGGAGCTCGCGGTCAAAGGAATAAAGAACGTGGTGAAGCATGGGGGCGCGTCAACGGGGATAGCCATGACCCTGACCAAGCTCAATAAGGATCAGATAGGCGACATGGTTAGGCTTGGGGAGGAGCTTGGAGTGACTAGGGTGATCTTCTTCAACTTCATACCGACTGGAAGGGGGAAGGAGAATGTTGACCTCGACCTAACCCCGGAGGAGAGGGAGGAGGCTCTCAAATGGATTTATCGAGAATCCCGTAGGTCAAGTGTCCAGGTCGTTTCAACGGCTCCCCAGCTCGCGAGGGTTTCATGGCAGATGAGCCAGGGAGAAGATGTCTTACCAACTCACTTCACCGTTCCGAGAAGCCAAACCCTCAGAAGCTTGGCTGAGTTCATCGGCGGATGTGGAGCTGGGAGGATTTACGCGGCGATCCAGCCTGATGGAAAGGTCACCCCATGCGTCTTCATGCCGATAGTGGTCGGCGACTTGAGGAAGCAAACGTTTAAGGAGATTTGGGAGAACAGCGAGGTAATGCTCAAGCTCAGAGACAAGGATCTGATCAAACCCCCCTGCGGGGAATGCCCCTACCGATATGTCTGCGGAGGGTGTAGGGCTAGAGCCTACTCGTATTACGGAGATTATCTCGCCCCAGATCCAGGATGCCTCAGGGGACTGATGGTCAGTCGTGGGATGAAGGAGGAAGCCCTGGCCATCTTAGAGAGATAGTTAAATGCTTTTAATTGCATAGAGGCTATTTAGCTGAGAGTCTTGGGCTTAAGTCTGAAGCAGTTCCTAGCGGAGCTGGCGAAATACATCGATGTCTCAAGCGAGATGCAGGTTGGCGCGGTGGATTATGCGTGTTCAAGCGGTGGAGTGATCTATGTGAAAGAGTTATCCGAGATCCTAGGACTAAGCTATAAGCAGACCCTCGACTTAATGACCAGGCTTAGGAAGAAGGGGCTCGTCGTCAGAAGGGGTATAGGGGTATATAGCCTAACGGAGAGAGGACGGGAATTATGCAACCTTATGAAAAAACTAAAACCCTCCACCGAGTCCCCATTCAAGGTCATCAAATTATTATTGATCGTCGGAAGCGGGTCAAGCGATAAACTCCCGCTGAAGAGGCTCATGGAGCTATCGAGGATGAAGAGAGATGAGCTCATCAAGATCTTATCTGAGTGGGGGAGATTCTATGAAGAATGTGGAGAGGAATACTTTGAGTTTAGTGCGGAGAGCGAGAAGCGGTTTGGGGAGCTTGTGCGCGTCCTTGGTATAGGACCTCTAACCTTTAGAATATTGAGATTCCTTACGAGAGGGCGTGATCTGTCATCAATATTGATGAGGTTCCTGATAATTTATCTTTCGGTCTCCATGCTGGTGATATATGATATTCTCGCAGGTCATATCCTTGGAGTGATTGCCGCATCGCTTTGGATGGTGGTGACCGTGATCTTCATAATACTCTTCGCATTTAAGAAGTAGTCTATCCTAAAATGTCCTCGATTTCCTTCACAACATCTGCAACATCTATTAATATTAGACCGAGATTGGCATCAGGTCTCATCAATAATACTAGAGAGGATTTCTTTCCAGGATATATCAATGCCCCACCATTCTTGGACAGCATTATCAGCTGAGTCAGGTTTCCGAGTTCTACCTGTTGAGATGCCCTCTCAGCGATGCTCACGAGAGCCGCGAACGCCGCTGAAACGAGGTCTTTATCCATATTCCCTGGGATCTCTCCTCCCAGCATGAGCCCCTCATTGCTCACTATCGCCGCCCCCACAATATCTTGGTTCGTCTCAGAGAGCCTTCTCAAAGCCGCAGCGACCTTGCTCATGTTAATCGGCGGCAACTCTCCCTATTTTATAAGCTATCCGAGCTTCATATATGTGCGTTTCTAAATCTGATTCTCTATAGGGCGGTTGCTTCAGCCGATCTCCAGAAGCCTGACTCCTAGGAGCTTGATATAGATCTGCTTGAGCCTCTCATATCTCACATCATCTATCTTCCTCTCAAGCCTAAGCCTATCCAGCTTCCCCATTAACTCCTCAAATACCAGCTTACAGATGCTGGCGACCGCCGGATTCTTCCTACCCAGCCTTGGGTCTTTAAGATGCGCGGTCTCAACCCTGTTATGGCTCCCTATTCCGCGGCATCGATGCAATAAACGCTTAATTACTTGCTCGGAGCTTAGGTGACCTCCACTACTCAGTATGGAGTATAGTTCTGAGGCTATGTCCACGGCCTCCTCGCCAAAATAGTCATATCCGCCTAGGCTGACCGCTGGAAATATGGGTATATTGAATATCGGCTTATAGCTCTCCTTATATAATTCCGATACCGAGTATACGATCACCTTTAAGGTATCATGTCTTCTCGCAGGGTTTGGCCTTAACCTTATCTTAAGCTCGGTGAGGATAGCTCCGAGATATCTTTGGGAGCTGAGCTTCACCCCGCCGTTCAACTCTCCGATTAATCCATCGAGAATCGCCGCTATACTATAGGACAGGTCGTCTTCCGCTAGGAAGAATATTATGTGCTTCTCCATCCCTTGCATCTCACGGCCATGCACGAGTTTAAAGCTTCTCTCACCTAATCAGATCCATGATATAAGCGGATTATTTTCAGGTATTTGGTCTGGGAATCTCTAACTCTCCTTAAGCTTTATGAGCCCCTCTGAGACCTCTATCTTACCCTCGCTTCTCAGCTTCAACAAGGCTTTCACGACAAGATCTTTTGGAATTGATGCCTTAGCGAATATTTGCCAATATGGAATCGAGCCATCACTCATCGATAAAAGCTCCATCACATAGTTTACAGCGTCCTCCACCCCCTTGGCTTCAGCTTCTTCGACGGGCTCCCTGACAGGCGGAGAAGCTTTTGGGATTGGAGACCAAGACGCTAGAACCTCTCCCTTGAATCCGACTGATGGAGCCGCGGCGACGACCTTTATCCCATGTTCTTCAAGGAATTTCTCCGGATTCGTGTAGTATGAGTAGATCACGTTCGCTACATCCTTCAACTCGATTACATTGTTTCTCATCATCCACTCTAACACCGCCTTCCTCCTCCAAAGCTCTTCCAAGACATCCTCCTTAGATTTCCCGAGCCTCAACGCTATCCTGTCGAGTATTATGCTCGCTGGAAAATCTGTTCTAAACGTGTCGCTTAGAGGATCCCACTCAGCTATAGTGATATATCTCCCATAATCCGCGACCTCCCAGATAGACCTAACCCTCCTGCCGAACGCCCTACCCTTAAACGGCTTTGGAAGATAGACTCTTTCAATCAATATTAGGGCGTCGAGGAGGGAGATATGGCTTGGAGGAATATTCATCGGAGGACTTACGAGCCTCTTGATGGCGGACTCGACACTCTCGGCGTGGATTGTAGAGATGCCGCCGTGGCCCGTCGCGATCGACTGGAATAGGACGAATGCCTCCTCTCCTCTAACCTCACCGACTATTAGATAGTCTGGCCTATATCTCAGGCTCGTCCTCACTAGGTCGAACAGGGTTATCTGGCCGGTCTTCGTGGTTCCGAGCCCATAGCTTTCACGGGTCACGAATCTCACCCAGTTCTCGGTTGGGAGGTTGAGCT
This sequence comes from Nitrososphaerota archaeon, assembly GCA_021163925.1. Taxonomy (GTDB): domain Archaea; phylum Thermoproteota; class Nitrososphaeria_A; order Caldarchaeales; family Wolframiiraptoraceae; genus AUK039. The sequence continues at coordinate 5,468 of JAGGTD010000077.1, read as the reverse complement.
CAGCGGTCTCCTCGCATGTAACTATCTTCATCCTAGGCTTGATGAAGCAGGCCAAGGCGTTTAATAGGGTCGTCTTCCCGCTCCCAGTGGCTCCGGCTATCATTATGTTCGCCTTATGCTCTAAGAGTATCCAGAAGTATGCCGCCATCTCAGGGCTCATCAAGTTGCTCTCGAGGAGCTCGATTATGCTGAACGGCTTCTCCCTGAACTTCCTTATCGTGAAGGTGCTCCCTCTCGGCGACACCTCCTCTCTGAAGGTCGCGGCGAGCCTATGCTTTCCATAGATCATGGCGTCGAGGATTGGGAAAGCCGATGAGATGTGTTTACCGGATTTGTGGGCGAGCTGTATTATGAAGTCGTCTAAGACCTCCCTATCCGTGAACATTATGTTCGTGGGCATGCTCTCATAATCCCTATGCCAGACATAGACTGGAACATCTACGCCGTCGCATGATATGTCCTCAATCCTATAGTCTTCCATTATGACGTTGAGAGGGCCGAAACCCATCATATCCCTCTCAAGATAGTAGAAGAGCTTATCCTTCGAGTCCTCGGAGATTGGGCCGAAAGCCCTCCTATACTTCTTCAGCAGTTTATCCGCCGACTCGATCAAAAGCTTCTTCACATCCTCTTCTTCCCCAGGCTTCGGGGGCTCAAGCTCCTTTGAGAGCATATCCTTCAACATTTCTAGAGCTTTTATCTCGTGAGGTTCGAGCTGAACCTCTTTGACGAAATATGTCGGCTCGGGGGTTGTGCCTGGAGGAGTTGCTATCACAACCTCAGCATAACCCTCCCGTATCGGATAACCATCTATGATTTTGTAGTCTTCTGGAATTGGCTTGACCTCTATCCCCTTCCAGAAGAGCTCATATTCCTCTTCCTCCTTCTTAGACTTCTTTTTCTTGCCCAAAGCCCCCCTACCCACAACTTTATTGTCTCCAAGGGGGTAATATATCCTTCTCTGGAGCATTTAGATGGAGTTGCCGAAAGCATATGCGAAGCTTTCCGAGGCTGAGAGAATCCTTCGTCTCAGGATTAGGAGGAGTGAGAGCGGATAAGCTGTTAAAGATGCTAGAAGCCATAGAGGAGGGCTTGTGGCCAAGTTCTCTAAGCTCCTTATGATAAGAAGTGGGAGATCTAAGATGATCGAGCCGGCCATGGGAATCGCCGCATAGAGGAGTGCGAGATGGGAGAGAGCGGTCGCAGGCTTCCCGGATCTCAAGGCCATGAGCATGGAGATCGCCGTGGAGGTTATCGAGGTTGTTAGGGCGAGGAGGAGGTCTAAGACCATAAATGGATTCTCACCGATCATCACATTCATCAAGCCATAGAAGAGCATCGCGAAGGATGCCGAGACTATTATATACGATGAAAGCATTCCATTAAGATAATTTCTCAACCCCTCTGAGGATGATGCCGAAGACCAGAGATTCACCCTCTCCGCAACATTCCAGTTTATGGTCAAGAGCGCCGGAATGAGCGGTATGTAGAGGGCTGTGAGAATAGTTGACGCCAACTCAGGTCTCGACGAGCCCCAAGCAATCTTAGATAGGCTCATATTCGCTATGATGAAAACGACTAGGAAGAGCATCGAAGCGCCGAGGCTCCCATCTCTACAGATCCTCACTAGATGAAACTTGATGAGATAGAGGTGGAGGGAGCCCTTGCTGAAATCCAGCTTGAGGTATGGGAGTCTCGTCCAACGTGAACTCGGCTCCATGAAACCTGTGGTTAGGAGAGGGTTCACATCCGAGAATACTTTAATCCTCAGAGCTTGTAGATATAGTCCCAAGACCGCGGCGAGCCATATCATCAGAAGTGGGAGGTCTAGAGCTTCCTGTGCGCCGACCGCGAGCCTTGCAAGGATCTCCGGTGGATGGAGGGTGGCCATAGGCTCGACTCGAATGTCAAGCATGTTTAGGATGATTGGCATGAGCATGAACATTATCAAGATCCATCCCGAAATCTTTGCAGCCCTCCTATATCCCCTCACACCTAATACCCCGAGGCCATGAGCTATGATCGCCGCCATCAAGATGGAGATCTCGTAGACTATGAGGAATGTGAAGAGATATTGCTCGTTTGGATATAGTAGTGTTGCGATGAATATTGAGATGGCTGGAGTAAGCATCACATTGAGGAATATTAGCTGGAAGATCAGGTCAGCGATGAGATATGTTGACGGCTTAATGGGAGACGGTAGAATGAAGTCCACCTCGGACTTCAGCGCCGTGATACCTCCCTTCATCCCGAGATAGATTTCGAATATGAAGAGCGCCGAGAATACGAATGTGATGGCCGCGACTATTCTGGGAAGATCTTCTATCCCCGTGATCCCGTATAGGCTTCTCATCAAGGTAGCGGCTCCAGCGGCTGAGAACATTATCAATAAATAGGTTATGATGGTCGAGATTCTGGCGGTGGATGAAGCTCGTAGAGTTCCATAGTATTGTTTTAGTTTGAGAGCGAGGATCGATTTCATCACGTAGCTCAAGTCTCCTCATCTCCTATTGACGAGCTTGATGAACGCCTCCTCCAAGCTGTTCGCATCGACCACCTGCTTTACGGATCTCACATCACCGTCTATGATCTTCCTCCCCCTATACACTATCGTCACGGTGTCACAGAATCTCTCAGCCATGTCGAGCATGTGGGTGCTGATGAGAGCCGCTCCCCCATCCTCTACGACCTGCTTAACCATCGACTTTACCTTTAGCTGGCCCTCCGGATCGAGTCCTAGAAATGGCTCGTCGAGGATCAAGATCTTAGGCTTATGGATGAAGGCCGAGGCCACGGCCACCCTCTGCCTCAACCCCTTCGATAGGGATCCTATGAATTCATGCTTAAGTCTTGTGAGGTTGAAGGTCTCCATAAGCTCGCTGATCCTCGGCTTAGCCTCTTGAGGTTTAACCGATCTAATTCTCGCTATGTATCCGAGGAACTCCTCAACGGTTAGATATTCTGGGAGCGCGGGATCTTCAGGTAGATAGCCTATCAAGGACTTATAGCTTTCAGATGTGGTTGTCTTGATGCCGTTCACCAGGATCTCACCTCTATCCGGCCTCAGCAACCCAACGATACATTTGACGACCGTCGTCTTCCCCGCGCCGTTAGGTCCCAGCAATCCATGGATCTCACCAGCCCTTATCGAGAGGCTTAGATCCGCTACTGCTAGGGTCTCTCCATAGCTCTTCCAAAGTCCCCTAACCTTCAGCAAGCTCTCCACGAGATATTCTCCAGCTATCTAAGATGAAAATCTACCGTTTAGACCTAGCTAGAAAGAGATATAAGCCGCGCGGAGACATTTTTTAACGTGAACGGCTTAGCCCCAGACCTATTCGCGATCGTCACAAATCCATTCATCACCTTCCTTATCCTAGTGGTAGTCCTAATAATCTCGATCACAGCCCTAATAACCTCACTCCTCACGGTTAGAAAGTTCTCCGAGCTCGTCTCACGAGAGATTAAGGCCGTTGAGACCGCTCCAGAGAAGAGGGTTGAGGAAGTTGTTGAAGAGGGTAAGAAGACCGTAGAGGCCGAGACTAAGGAGACTCCGGAGGAGGCTGAGGTGATTAAGATCTCGGGCGGATTTGAGTCCTTGGGCGACTTGGCTACCCTAACGGGGATGGACTCAATCTTCCTCTTCAACCTCTCCGGCCTACCAGTGGACTCGTATAATATGAAGGAGGGGGAGCGGGTCGCGGCGTCTCTCGCAGACTTCATCCTAACCTTGAGAAGACTTGGATTTCCGGCGGATACCATTATACTTAAAAATGGGCTTAAAGCACTACTCCTAACCGTTAAAAAGGTTGGAGATATGGAGGTCTGCGCCTTAATGGTTGGGAAACCCGAGGTCGAAGTTGATGTCGATGAAGTTAGAGAGCTTCTCCAAGCATATGTCTCTGACCTGATTAAAGGGAGGGGAGGATGATGTCGACCACCTATGAGACCTTCAACATGCTCATAGAGAATATAATGGTGAGCTGTAGAGGATGGCTCGACGCAATAGCGGTAGTCTCCGAGGATGGAACCCCAATAGCATATAACGCGAACATAGACTTCAAGCCTGAGTTCATCGCAGCCGCCACCGCGGCGATAGGGGGAGCCGTCTCCGCAGTCATCGAGCTGTTGAACGCGAAATCTTATGAGAAGGTGGATATCCAACTTCAGGATAAGAGGTATTTGCTGATCCGAAGCTATAAGTCGCATTACGTGGTCGGGTTGACGAAACCTAACCCCAATCTCGGGTTCATAAACCTGATCCTAGAGGCATATCTCTCAGGGAGATCATGAGGTCATATAAGATCCTCGTGACCGGGCCGTTCAATGCGGGAAAGACAACCCTCGTGAGAACCTTATGTAGGGAGTATCTCAGCACGGAGAAGAGATTATTTCGGAGAGCGGTAAAATCCGTGACCACCGTGGCCTTAGACTTCGGAGTAGTGAAGGTGGATAAGGATAGACACGTGAGATTATTTGGAACCCCGGGCCAGGAGCGGTTCTCATTTCTATGGAGACCTCTCTCGATAGGGATGGATGGATACATCTTGATGGTGGATTCCGGAGACCCTGAAAGCGTTAAGAAGGCTGAGAAGATCTACAAGTTCTTTAGGAAGCTGGCTCCGAGAACCCCGCACGTGATCGCCGTCAATAAGTATGATAGGCCTGGGTTCAAGATCGGATGCAAGGATGTTAGAAAGTTGTTGCAAGTTCCGCCGACGATCCCTGTGAAGCCGACGATAGCCATTAACCATGATAGCGCGCTAAGCCTAGTCGATGCCCTGTTAAAGCTTATTGATGGGAAAGGCTTGGTAACCTTGAGGGAGGAGGTCTAATGGGGATAGTTGACAGCCTGGCCGGATTCTCATACTCGAACTTTAGAGGGCTTGGATCGCTGATTTTAAGAGCATTTCCCCAGATCTCAGCAAAGCTTGAGAGCGCTGGAATACGGATTCACCCCGAAGCATATGCATCCGTCGTCGCGGCGACTACCCTGATAAGCGCCATAATCTGCATCCCGTCAGCGATAATCACATACCTCTTAACCCAAAGCATTATCTACCCGATAATCGTGGGCATAATCCCATTATTCATCCTATTGATGGGGGTGGCCTACCCATATGGGGAGGCGGCGTCGAAGGCCTCGGTCCTCGAGAGCGAGGTTCCCTATGCCGCAACCTATCTCGCAGTCATGGCGACGGGCGGAATACCGCCCTATACAAGCTTAAAGAGGATCGCGAGGAGCGAGCTCATGCCCAATCTAGCTAGGGCTGCTAGGATGGCTGAGATACAGGTCTCCGCAACCGGATTAGATCCCGTCACGGCTATAGAGAATATGGCCAAGGGCATTCCATCGAAGGAGTATAGAGACCTGTTGATGGGCTATGCCTCAACCCTTAGAAGCGGTGGAGATGTCGTCCACTACCTCATCAGGAAGACTGAGACTATCTTCGAGGCTAGGACGAATA